>NZ_PSYW01000003.1:300000-467917 GCF_003383095.1 Haloferax sp. Atlit-12N | reverse complement strand
AGTTGCCGTCGACCATCGTCGTCTGCACGTCGGTGATTTCGACGTCGCGGCCGCCGCCGCGCTTGGCCGTCACGCCCATCGTCTCCGCCGACAGCTCTCGCATCGTGTACTCCGCGTTCGGATCGTGCAACTCCGCGTAGTTTACCGGCATATTTACTTCGTACTACGCATGCGTAGTAAGTCCTTCTATCGGCGTGATTTTATGATTTCGTTGCAGACATATTTCAAAAACCCAGCAGCTGACTGGCCCAGTCAGTCAGTCGTCACACGGTCGAGAACTTCGTCGTGCGCCTCGCCGTTGGACGCAACGAGGCCCTCACACCCGGGTACCCATTTGCTACCACGGATGTCCGTCACAGTACCGCCAGCTTGTCTGACCAGGGAAACACCAGCGATAGTGTCCCACGGATTGGGGTCGGGTTGCTCCGAGGCGGCGACGTCTAGCGTTCCACAGGCGACCATCGCTAACGTCACCTGTGCGCAACCCAGCCGGCGCAGGTCCCCAAATTCAATAATAAGCCGCTTGAGGAAGTCGCCGAATTTGGCGTCGTGGTCGGGGCCGTAGCGCAGGATGGGAGCAACGACGAACTCGTCGAGATTAGTCTTTGGACTAACTGTAATCGGATCACCGTTCCGGGTCGCACCATCTAAAGTCGATGCGTAGACGTCACCAAGTGCTGGAGCGACAGTCGCAGCCGCCACAGTCTGGTGGTCTCGGACACTCGCTACCGTCGTCGTCCACAACTGTGAGCCGTGGACGAAGTTGTTTGTCCCATCGATGGGGTCTATGACCCATGCGTTGCCGTCTTCGGGTACGGATTTGCGCTCGTCTTCTTCCTCGCCGACGATGGTCGCGTCAGGAAACGCCTCGCGGATGATCGAGATGGTCTGGCGCTGCGTCTCCGTATCTGCCTTCGTCACGAGATCTAACTTCGACTGTTTCGTGTCGACGGCAAGGTCAGTTCTAAACAGCCCATGTGCGACTTCGGCACCCTCGGTCGCTGCGCGTCTGACGGTTTCGTATCGTGTCATTTCAGATCACACCAGTAGTTGTGATTCAACTTCGATAGACATAGCTGTTGGTGTAGTCACAGAAGGCCCGAAGGGGGAGTGTATTCGGGCGCTGACGTTATCGGTGGGTGTCAGACGATTCGTTCGCCGTGCTCATCGAACAGCCACGCCTCGTCGGTCTCCATGACTACGTGAACCTCATTGTGGTCACGGGAGACCTCCCCCTGCGGCGTCACCGCCGACAGCGACGTATCACCAGAGGTCAGATGGATCGCGTCTCGATCACCGAGCGGTTCGACGACATCGAGCCGAGCGGTGAAGTGTCCTTCGTCGTCGCGGATACTCAGATATTCCGGACGAATCCCATAAACGACAGTTTGGCCGTCCTGTACTGCGGCGGCCTGTTCGTCAGTTGCTGGAATTCGGCAGAAGTCACTCACGAAGGCGACACCAGATGCCGTTCGCTCGGCAGTACACTCCACGAGGTTCGGCGACGGCGATCCAATGAAGTCAGCGACGAACTGGTTCGCTGGCTCGTTATAAATCTCGTAGGGCGTTCCAATCTGTTGGACGTAGCCGTCGTTCATCACGACGATTTTATCGCCGAGCGTCATCGCCTCCTCCTGGTCGTGAGTTACGAACACCATCGCCGTCTCAAGCCGGCGCTGGATCTTCTTCACTTCGACGCGCATGTGATCACGGAGGTTGGCGTCAAGCGCCGAGAACGGCTCGTCGAGGAGGAACGCAGCAGGTTCCATAACCATTGCGCGACCGAGCGAAACGCGCTGTTGTTGGCCACCCGAGAGCGCAGAAGGTTTGCGGTCCAACGTCTCTTCGAGACCGAGTGTCTCAGCCGCCGACTCGACGCGCTCACGCTTTTCGGCTTTGGAGAGGTCTGTTTTCATGTCGAGACCGAACCGGATGTTCTTCCGGACGCTCATGTGGGGGAACAGCGCGATGCTCTGGAAGACGAACGCCAAGTCCCTGTCTTTCGATTTCTGTCCGGTGATGTCCTCGCCGTCGACAACGATTCGGCCCTCATCCGGCTTTTCGAGGCCAGCGATGCAGCGGAGCGTCGTCGTCTTACCGCAACCAGACGGCCCAACAAGGACGACAAACTCCCCACCGTCCATAGAGATGTTCACATCGTCGCAGGCGACGATGTCGCCGCCGTCGAACGTCTTCATGATTCCTTCGAGACGGATGTGGCCGCCCGAACTGTCCGTCTCAGACGGGGCGACGCGATCGGTTGCGTCTGCCGTCTGGGTCGTCTTTTCTGTGGTCGTGTCTTCGAGTGCTGTCATGGTGTTTTGTGTCATACCGTAAATGCGTTTTCTAGGTAGTTGCGCGCGACGAGGTACAGTATCGTCGGTGGCGTACCGATGATGAGCGTTTCAGCCATCAGCTTGCCCCAGTAGACTCGCTCGCCTGAGCCACCTCCGATGGTGCCGTAAAGGACCGGCACCGCCGGAACCGGACCGGTCCCGGTTGTCAGCAGGTTGGCGAACAGGAAGTCGTTCCAGCCGGTGAGGAACGCGAGGAAGCCGACGGCGACGATGCCGGGCGTCGCAAGAGGGAGGATAACCCGCAGGAACGCCGTAAACTGGGTGCAACCGTACACCTGCGCGGCCTCCTCGATGTCCGTCGGAAGCTTCGCGAAGAAGTCCCGGAGAATCCAGATCGCGAACGGTGTCACGAACACCTGGTAAGCGATAATCATCCCCGGGATGGTGTTGTACAGCCCCAAGTCGTTCCAGAGGTCCATGATGGGGATGACGAGCAGGATGTACGGGAACATCATCGCCGAGATGATGGCGTAGAAGCCGGCTCGCTTGCCGTAGAACTCCTTTCGGGCGAAGGCGTATGCACCGGGGATTGAGATTGCCAGCGCGACGATAGTCGTTCCAAGCCCGATGAGGAAACTGTTCACGAGATTATCTCGTAGCTCTTGGAACCCGCTCGTCCACGCCTCGAGCGTCGGGTTCTGTGGGATGATGTGCGGAGCGCCGAAGAACTCGCTCGGGGGCATGAACGACACCGAGAAGATGAATGCCAACACGACGAGGTTGAAAAGGACGAGGAACGAGATGACCCCGTAGGTCGTCGCCTTGAGTGTCACCGCCGTCACGTCGAAGTCGTCGGTGCTCATTGTGGTCCCTCACTCGTCCGCTCGAACTCACGGATGAACACGAAGACGAAGCCGATAGTCATAATCAGCAGGATGACACCGACTGCGTAGGCAACACCCATTCTCCCTTGTCCGTAGGCGAACCGGTACAACAACACCGCCAGTATTGAGGTGTCGTATCCGGGGCCACCGTTCGTCAGTTGTAGGACCTGCGAGATCTTGGTCATGTTCCAGATGATACGGATACTGAGGGCGACGAGAATGGCGCTTTTCAGCTGTGGGAGCGTCACTCTGAGGAACGTCTGGACGCGGCCCGCACCGTACATCCGCGCACTCTCGTACAATTCTTCGGGGATACTCTCGAGACTCGCCGAGATGATGAGGAACATGAACGGCCAAAACGTCCACGTCGTCACGAAGAGGATGACGCCGAGGGACGCGGCGCCGTCGCTTCCCCAGTATATCGTCTCTTCGAGGAGCCCCCACTGCGACAGGTAGCCAAATAGTGGACCGAGGTCTGGTTGGAGCAGGTACGCCCAGATGGTCCCCGTGACGAGTGGCGGGACCGTGTACGAGATGAGGAACACGCCGGTAATGAAGCTCTTGCCGCGGCGAATCTCACGCACCGCGAGCGCTGCCACGAGGGCGACTCCAAGTTGGAGAACCGTCGTGAGCGAGAAGACGAGCGTAGCCCTCAACGAGGTGAAAAACGGTTCCCAGCCGAAGAGGAACAGATAGTTCTCCAGACCGACCCACGTCGGGTCACCGCCGAAGGGCCAGTCGTTGAAGCTCATGTAGAATCCCTGCGCGAACGGGAGCCACATGAGAAGCACCAAGAAGGCGAGGACCGGAAGGATGAGCAGATACGCGAACCAGTTTTCAGAGAGGGTATCGCGGTAGCTCGACGCCCAGTCCTCGAGGTCGAAGCGGTTCTGAGTCGACATCCTTGCTCAGAGCTCTATCTGGTTGCGTATCTGTTCTGCGGCGCGCGTGCAGGCCTCTTCCGGCGAGAGTTCCCCTCGAACCGCCTCCTGGAACAACGGGCCGGCGATGTTGTACTGGATGGCGTTCATCTTCGGATGGCTCGACCAACCGTGTTCCATCCCGTCGACTATCGTTCGCAGGCTTGAGATGTAGTTACTCGCGCCCAGCGCCGGGTCTTCGCTTAGACCGTCCCACACGTCACGTCGGACAGGGAGAGTCGCAAGCGAACGTGGAACCTCAGCTTGAAATTCCGACGAGAGGAGTTTGTTTATCCACTGAATCGCCAGTTCCTCTCGCTGATCCCACACATCCTGCGAGACGCCATCGGGCTTTCGCATGAGCGCGACACACTGGGTGAAGAACTCACCGCGATTCCCCGCCGCACCCTCCCACGAGGGGCCAAACACGATGGTTCCGTCTTGGAGCATCTCCGAGGCTCGACTTCGGAACAGGCCGAGGTCCTTCGTACTGCCTTGATACATACTCACCTTGCCCTGAATGAGCATCTGTGCGACACCCTCGTTGGACGCCGTCGGAGCCTTGTCCGACGAGAGGCCGTGGTTCTGATAGAGGTCGACGTACTGTCTCGTAGCCGTCTTCCAGGCCTCCGAATCGTAGTTCACGTCAGACCAGTCTTTGTTCATATACATCCCGTCGTAGCCACCTTCAGACGCGGCCCAGGTCACGAGTGCCTCGTCCGTCACGTCGCCCTGTGCGCCGTAAATCTGGAAGCCGTAGTCGCCGGGACCTTTCTCCTGTAACTGAGTCGCAATCTCGACGAGGTGGTCGTAGTCTTTCGGTGGGAAATCCTCTTCGATAGAGAGTCCCGCTTCTTCGAAGTGGTCGGCGCGCGCAATGAACGGTGCACCGACTTCCATCCCGACGGGAATCTCATAGAGGTCCCTCTCGAAGCCGCGGTAACAGCTCTGAGAGAGCTCCAGCGCCCATTCGATGTTCGAGAGCGCGTCGTCGTCAAGGCGGTCTCGGTACTCGCTGACTGGTTTCACCCACGAAGGGTCGATGAACTGTCCGTTAAGGGAGTTAGTCGAGTCGTAGATGACCGGTCGATTCCCGTTTTGGATATTGTTCTTCCACTTACCGCCGTTGATGTCGTTCCAACTCGCCCAGTTCATCTTCATCTGGACGTCGTGTTCCTGTTGGAACTCCTCGACGGACGACTTCATCAGGTCCTCTGCGACCTGTGACTGAGAGTGGAAGTACTCCCAGTATTCGAGTGTGTTCCCGCTCTCGCCCGAGCCGCCGGAACCGCTGTTACTCCCGGTGACGCTACTGAGGCACCCTGCGGATGCCGCAACGCCACCAAGTGCCGCTGCTTTGACAAACTGCCGCCTAGTATGGTTGGTAGACATCCCCATCCCTTCGAATGAAGGCACACATTATATAATTTAGGTTCATTAGGAATGTTGCGCCACCGGCTCGTCAATGCGTGGATGCGGTAACATAGTCCTCAAAAGCACCACATATATGCCTCCCTCGGAAGCTATGACCAACCGAGCGCTTGAGCAAACTCTCAGCCCTCGGGGCGAGAGGAAATCACATACATGACCGGAAACCCAGACGTAGTCGTCTTACGGCAAGGAACGCATGGACTCCCAGCGGAAGCGTACGCCGAGGAACTCCGCGAGCGGTTGCCCGACCGCACGGTCACACTCGCACGAACCCCCGCGGAGGAACGCGAACTCATCCGCAACGCGACTATCGCGTCTAGCGTCGAAATCGACGAGGAACTACTGTCGGAAGCGGACAACCTCGAACTGTTCGCCGGGATAGCTGCCGGCTACGGACACTTACCGCTCGACGCGTTCTCCGATATGGGTGTCGCCGTCACGACCGCCTCGGGAATCCACGCACCGAACATCGCCGAACAGGTCGTCGGCTACATCCTCGCGTCCACGCGACGTCTCAAAGAGGGATGGCGCCGCGAGCAGCGCCACGAATGGCGGCACTATCAAGCGGGTGAACTACGCGGGAGTACCGTCACAGTCGTCGGTCTCGGCTCGATCGGGACTGCAGTCGTCGACCGGTTGGCGGGCTTCGATGTGGACACTATCGGCGTAAGGTACACACCCGAGAAAGGCGGCCCCACCGACGAAGTTATCGGCTACAACGATCGCGACTTCCACGATGCGCTCGCCAGGACCGACCACCTCGTCATTGCGTCGCCGCTCACGGAGACCACGCGAGGACTCGTCGGTGTTGCTGAACTGGAGACGCTCCCGCAACACGCGACCGTTACCAACGTTGGCCGTGGACAGATTATCGACACCGACGCACTCGTACGGGCGATTCAGTCGAACGATATCGGCGACGTCTCGCTCGACGTGACAGACCCTGAGCCACTCCCGTCGGACCACCCACTCTGGCAGTTCGAAAACGTGACCATCACGCCGCACAACGCAGGTCACACACCGGCTCATTGGAGCCGACTCGCGGACATCGTCGCGAGAAACGTAGCCGCTCTCGAAGAAGACGACAACGCCGATCTCGAAAATCAGGTCATCCCGTAACCGACGCCGGAGGAGCCGTTACGATTTTAGAGGAAACTCGTTCAACAATATCGAATAGTTGTGTTTTCGAGAATGACCGTACGCTTATTATGCTAGGTTAGAGATTGAACCGTATGGTTAAGAATCGCGGCGAAGACGGGTCGAAAAACAGGATCAATTCTATTGAACGTGCGTTCAACATAGTTGATTTTCTTGAGGCCGAACGAGGCGCGACGGTGACAGAGACCGCTACTGCGCTCGACACCCCAAAAAGTACAGTTCACGTCTACCTGAAGACGCTCGAATCGCTCGACCTCGTCGTCCGTGACGGAGACCGCTATCGGCTGGGGTTCCGGTTCCTGAAGTACGGTGGCGGTGTCCGGAACCGGTCGAGGCTCTACCGAACGGCAAAGCTGGAAGTCGACAAACTCGCACGAGAAACGGGTGAAGTGGCCAACCTCGGTATCGAAGAAAACGGTCTTCGCGTCCTCTTGTACAAGTCCGAGGAAGCGGACGCAATCCACGATAATGCACCCATCGGCGAGTACACCAATATGCATTGGACCGCTCTCGGCAAGGCGATGCTGGCGCACTACTCCCCCGAGCGGGTCGAGGAAATCATCGACCAACACGGACTCCCAGAAGCAAACGAGCACACGATAACCACACGCGAGGAACTCTACGAAGAACTCGAAGAGACGCGAGATCGCGGCTACTCGATAGAGGACCAAGACCGTCGTCAGGGCGTACTCACTATTGGCGTCCCAATCATGGACCAGGGCACGAACGAGGTGATAAGTGCAGTCTCGGTTTCTGGACCGGTAAGCCGCGTCCGTTCTCCTGAGACGATGGCAGAATTGGCCGACGCCGTGAAGAGCACCGCTAACGTCATCGAACTGCGATACGCCCACTACTGAAATCGAATTCGACTTCGAGTACAGATACGTGACAGAAACTGACGATGTTTTTGTTCAACACTATTGAATACTTCTGTGGCTACCGGTTTGATCTAGAACAGACGGTCACGTCGGCCAATCGCTCACTTGGACGAGCGACCACTCATTGGAAACAAATTACGAATCTACGCTTGTAATATTGGTGCGGGAAGACTTCAGACCGAGTCGTTTTCGGGCGACTTCACCGTACTGGCGACGGATCTCGCTACCCCTCAAAGCGTTCCAGACGACTCCACAGAGTCCGAATCACTAATTACGCCGAGTGTCCGCGTTCATCACGGTACAGGTCATCTCGCCGACGTCAACCGCGCCATGGTCACGCAGGACGGCCAGAAAGTTAGCGCGACCCGGCCACGGTCTTACCTGCCCGTGCGGATTCGACAGCCGTTCGGAACGCGCGGGCGTTCGCTTCGATAACGTCGAACTCGCCGCGAGCGATGGCCTCGGTGTCGACAATTGAACTCCCGACGCCGACGGCCGTTGCGCCCGCGTCGAAGAACCCGTCCACGTTGTCCAGTCCGACCCCGCCGGTCGGAACGGTCGGGATGTGGCCGAGCGGGCC
The DNA here is from genome assembly GCF_003383095.1 of Haloferax sp. Atlit-12N. Taxonomy (NCBI): domain Archaea; kingdom Methanobacteriati; phylum Methanobacteriota; class Halobacteria; order Halobacteriales; family Haloferacaceae; genus Haloferax; species Haloferax sp. Atlit-12N. Next base: position 459,769 of record NZ_PSYW01000003.1, on the reverse strand, counting down.
GCCGAGCGCCGAGACGAACCCCGGTCCGAGCGTGCCCGCAGGGAACACCTTCACCATGTCAGCACCGGCCTCGAAGGCGTTCACGGCTTCGGTCGGCGTGGCAATACCGACGAGCGAGGGTGCACCGTAGCGGTTCGCTGTTTTGACGACGCCCTCGTCGAACGACGGCGTGACGATGAACTCCGCGCCGGCGAGGGTCGTCGCCCGCGCCGTCTCCGCGTCGAGGACGGTCCCCGCGCCGACGGTGACCTCGTCGGCACCGAACGACGCTGATACGTCCCGAATCATGTCGAGGACACCTTCGGTGTTCGCGGTTATCTCGACCGTCGAAACCCCGCCGCGGCGGAGCGCGTCAACCGTCTCGATCGCCGTTTCGGGGTCGGTCCCGCGGATGATTGCGACGATGCCCGACTCCGTGATTCGCTGGGCGGTGGAAGCGACCATACCCGTAGCAGGACGACCGGCCGCTTAGCCTTCGGGGTTCGAGAGTGTCCTGCAGCAAACACCGTCGGGGGCAGAGGGTAAGCCGCAGCGGCCGCTCTCAGGTGGCGCGTCTCATTCGGGGCACGTAGGGTGGTCCGTCACTCGACCGTCGACAGACAGACACCGATATTCGAGATTGTGTTCCACGGTAGAGAACGTCATTTGAAAGATGGAGTTATCGGTCCTCTATAAGCACTTCACGGACAGTTGTGGGTTCAAACGAGATGTGCATACAATACTATGATTGTAATGTTTTGGTTCAGAAACGAACTCATTCGGACCTGACAAGGAGTCGATCAGCGTGACTTCGGGCGATCTCATTCTGAAATCAAGAATATCAAATCAACCTCTAATCACCGGCGTTTGGCTCGATAAACGGAGCTAACCAATGATATCCAAATACAGACACAGCTAACAGCTCCACGCCATCCGATGAGAAGGGGAGGGTGTATGTACGGTCTAGCACCCCTGGCCGCGTAAACCGTTACGAATATACAACGTAGCTGCATTATTCAGTATTAACCGACACTATCTGCTAGTTCGTTGCAAGGGGTTCCACCGAGTCGACGATTCGGGCCAGCCCTATTCTGTTATTCAGAACACTATCGTTCGTCCCCGGGCTGCGGGGACAACGTGTGGTGCGGGACACCACAGAACATAATTTTATTAGATTTGGTTATAAACCAGGATTCGAATGCATTACCACCAGCTAGCGGTGTCGGGAGAGCGCCGACTCTCGGTGAGCCGCGACTCCACGACGTACGACCTCACGAGCGCCGACGAGGATCTCCGGACCTTTGGGGACTTGGCTCGTGTGGCCGGTATCGCCCGAATACCAATCGACAGACTCGCCGCCGAACTCACAGAAGCCGCCGAGGTAGTCGACGAGGCGTTCGTCGACGAGCACGCGACCGTCCCGGTCGACGCTGAAGAAGTCTGGGCGGCGGGCGTCACCTACCAAATCAGCGAGCAGGCGCGCGAGGAAGAGAGTTCCATGCCGGACATGTACTACGACGTGTACGACGCTGACCGGCCGGAAATCTTCTTCAAGGCCACGCCCTCTCGAACGGTCGAACCCGGCGACGCTATTGGCGTCAGAGACGATTCCGAGTGGGACGTGCCCGAACCGGAACTCGGAATCGTGCTTCGTCGCGGCGAAATCGTCGGCTACACGGTCGGCAACGACGTGAGCAGTCGGTCGATAGAGGGCGAAAACCCGCTGTATCTGCCACAGGCGAAAGTGTACGACCGTTGTTGCTCGCTCGGCCCGTGCGTGGTCACGCCGGAAGACATCGACGACCCCCACGAGTTAGAGATGAGCATGACCATCGAACGCGACGGCGAGGTCGTCTACGACGACGCCACAAACACCAGCGAGATGGTCCGTAGCTGTGAGGAGCTCGTGTCGTACTTCACGCGCCACAACACGGTTCCCGAACTTGCGGTCATCCTCACGGGCACTTCGCTCGTCCCCGAACAGCCGTTCGACCTCCAAGAAGGCGACCGCGTCGACATCACCGTCGAGGGAATCGGCACCCTCTCGAACGGCGTCACCACCGTATGACCTCTACACCCACCGACATCACAAACGAGTTCAGTCTACCGACAAGGTGGACCGACGGAGACCGATAGAGATACCGATGGCGTCGTCGCTCCTCGTCGGAGTCGAACCGTAGTTCCGACTCCGGCCTTCGCCGACGAAGCTCACCGACGCGTCGCTCGCGTCTCGCTCCGCGAAAACACTATCATCGGGTGTCGGCCGTAGCTCTCCGGCGAGTTGACTCGTCGAATTGTACAGGACCGCTATCCGGCCTGTTGTTCAGCCGCCGCCTCTAACGACGGTTCGTCTTGAGCGAGAATGTTGATGCCGTCCGATTGCCGAAAGAGATGCAGCCGCTCCTCGTCGAAGGCGAGCGATAGCTCCTGGTTCGTGTCGGGTTTGACGTCTCCGGGCACGCGGACCCAACACTCCTCGCCCTCGATGTCGAAGTGGAGGTAGTTGTCCGACCCCACCGGCTCGCGGACGTCGAGGAACGCTCGAACCGCGTTGGGCTCGTCGCTGTCTGTGAGGGTGATGTTCTCGGGGCGGATACCGAGCACGAACTCGTCTACCCCGTCGGCGTACTGTTTGATGTGTTCGAGGACCCTCTCGGAGAGGTCGTAACTGAAGCCGTCGGCGACCAACGACGTGCCCGACAGCCGCACTTCGAACTGGTTCATCGGCGGGTTCCCGACGAAGTCGCCCACGAACAGGTTTCGAGGTTCGTTGTATATCTCCTCGGGCGTCCCGATCTGCTGGAGTTCGCCGCCGTCGACGACAGCGATGCGGTCAGACATCGTCATCGCCTCCTCCTGGTCGTGAGTGACGTACACCGTCGTCGTCCCGAGCGTGTCCTGCAACTGCTGGAGTTCCGTCCGCATGTGCAGTCTGAGCTTCGCGTCCAGGTTCGAGAGCGGCTCGTCGAACAGGAAGACGGACGGCTCGCGCACGATGGCGCGGCCCGTGGCGATACGCTGTTGCTGGCCGCCAGAGAGGTTCCCGGGATGCTTGTCAAGTTGGTCCGTGACGCCCATCATCTCCGCCGCCTCCATCACCCGCCGGTTTATCTCGTCATCGGGGAGGTCGGTCGTCAACTGCAACCCGTAGCTCATGTTCTTTCGCGCGGTCATGTGCGGGTACAGCGCGTAGTTCTGAAACACCATTGCGACGTCCCGGTCCTGTGGCTGTACGCCGTTGACGACTCGGTCCCCGATGCGTATCGTCCCCTCTGTGATATCTTCCAGACCCGCAATCATACGGAGCAACGTCGACTTGCCCGAACCCGAGGGACCGACGATAGTCAGAAACTCCCCGTCTTCTATCTCGAAGCTGATGTCGTCGACAGCGACAATATCCGAGTCGCCGCCGTAGACTTTCCGCACGTTTTCGATGCTAACAGTACCCATAGTGCGTGGGTTGCCAAGAGAACTAATAATAGTTGTGGTTACTTCCGGTCAAGGCGACCTCATTCGGGCACGCGAGCGCATTCTGAACGTCAACTCTCCGCGCCGCCACGCCCGACAGACGAACGGGTGGTGTGTCGGGCTTCATCTACCGGCAGAATTAGTCATGGAAAATAGTTTAATCAATACCCCTGCATGTACATACGGCACATGGTTCGAGAAGCTATCACTAGCAGGACCCGTCGGAAGTTCATCAAATCAGCCGGAGTCGCGGGGACCGTCGCCCTCGCAGGCTGTGCCGGTAACGGCGATAACAGCGGCAACAACGACGGTGGTGGCGGCGACAGCACCAACACCGATGGCGGCAGTTCCGGTGACACGCGGAGCGAGTCCTACGAAATCACCTTCTGGGAGCTGTTCAGCGGTGGCGAAGGGCCGATTATGGAGAGCATCGTCAACAAGTTCAACGAGGAACAGCCGCTCGACACGGACGCGGAGGTGACCATCAACCGACAACGAACGCCGTGGAACGAGTACTACAACAAGCTGTTCACCGCCCTCTCCGGCGGCGAAGCGCCCGATATGGCGATCATGCACGCCGCGTACCTGCGAGCGTGGGACGGCGGTATCGACGCCATCGGTTCCTACGCCGACACGGCGTCGATTAAGAGCGATTACACTGCAAGCCACTGGGACCTCGTCACCGTCAACGACAACGTGAACGCGCTGCCGATGGACATGCATCCCATCGGAGTGTACTACAACAAGGACCTGTTCGAGCAGGCTGGCTTGGACCCCGAGAGCCCGCCGACGAACTGGGAGGAATTCCGTCAAGCGGGTGACGCAGTCGTCCAGAACACCGACGCCCACGCGTTCACGCAGTCGCCGTACAACGACGGCTTCGGTTCGTACCGCGTGTGGAGTAGCTGGGTCAAACAGCAGGGCGGGAGCCTGTACGACGAGGAGTGGAACCCGACGTTCGACAACGAGGCCGGCCAGAACGTCGCCCAACTGTTCTCCGACATGACCGGCGATATGGGGTGGTCGAAGCCCACGAGCGAGGCCAACTGGGGGAACAACGCCTTCCAGAACGGCTCGTGTGCGATGGCGATGAACGGAACGTGGTACGTGGCAGCCTTAGCGAACGTCGACGGGCTCAACTGGGGCTTCTTCGAACCGACGGTCGGTCCGAACAAACAACAGGACAAGGTCTGGGCCGACGGCCACTCTATCGTCCTCCCGAAGAAGCAGGGCCGAAGCGACGCCAAGTCTGAGATTGCCGCCGAGGTCGCCCACTGGATGACCACGCAGAACCCCTCGTGGGGTGCCGAAGCCGGTCACCTGCCCGCCGCGAACAGCATCTACGAGTCCGACGCCTTCCAGAACAGTCCGTACTACGACAAGACGCTCAACAAGTACGTCGAGATGGCCGAAGACGGTGACTACTTCTACCACCCGAAGGTCCCGAACGGTGACCCGAACGCGCAGAACTGGTACACGTGGCTCGTCGACATCTGGGCGCAGAACTCTGAGCCGCAGGAAGCTATCGATTCCGGAATCCAGACGGTCTCTAACGGCATCTCGGAGTAATCGAAGATGGGGATAACAGAACGCATTATGGGAGGTGAGAACGCGACGAACAGCAAGACAGTTATGGGTCTCCGCAAGGAGACCATCGAGGGCGTCCTGTGGTCGATTCCGTACCTCGCCGTGTTCACGGTGTTCCTCATCTGGCCGGCCCTGAAGGGGCTCTACATGAGCCTCCACACGTACCCGAACAAGTTCGACCTCACCGAGACGGAGTGGGTCGGCCTCCAGAACTACGTGGAACTGTTCCAGGACCCGGTGTTTTACAACGCCATGGAGGGCACGCTCCTCTTCGTCGCTATCTCGGTTCCAGCGCTGGTCATCCTCGGGTTGATAATGGCGCTCGGCGTGAACCGAGACGTGGCCGGGAAACGTACCCTTCGGGCCATCTACTTCAGTCCGTACGTCCTCACCGTCGCGGTCGTGACGTTGGTCTGGGGACAGGTGTACTCCCAGAGCTACGGCCTCATAAATTACTACCTTGGGTTCTTCATCGACAACCCGCCGGGATGGCTCACGTCGCCGGACCTCGTCATGGCGGCGCTCGCGTTCATGACCGTCTGGTGGCTGGTCGGGTTCAACTTCGTCATCTTCCTGGCGGCCCGACAGAGCATCCCTGAACGGCTCTACGAGGCCGCACGCCTCGACGGTGCGACCGGCTGGCGAGCCTTCAAGGATATCACGCTGCCCCAGATGCGAAACTCGGTCGTGTTCGTGGTGATGGTGCAGTTCATCCTCCAGTTCCAGGTGTTCGCACAGCCGTACGTGATGACGCAGGGCGGCCCGAAGGACACCTCGGACACGCTCGTCTACTATCTCTACCGGAGCGCCTTCTCCCAACAGCAGTTCGGCTACGGCGCGGCGATGGGGTACGTGCTGGTCGCAATCCTCATCATCATCGCAATCGTGAACTTCAAAGTAATCGGTGATTCAAATGACTGAAACGACATCACAGGACTCGATACGCGCGCGGCTCAACGGCGACACGGTGCGGAACGTGTTGCTCCACGCGTTCCTCTACGGCCTCGCCGTTCTCATGGCGGTCCCGTACCTGTACACGCTCTCTCGGTCCTTCCAGCCGACCGAGCTGTTGCGCGACCCGCGACCCTACTGGATACCGCCGCTCGCGGGCGAGCCGATAACGCTCGAACACTACCAGTACCTCCTGAACAACACGCTCGTCGTGGAGTGGACCATCAACACCTTCATCATCGCCGCCGGCGCGACGCTGCTCATCGTCGTCATCGACTCGATGGTCGCGTTCTCGCTTACGCGACTTGACTGGCCCGGACAGGGTCTGGTCATGGGGGTTATCCTCGCGAGCTTCATGGTCCCGTACTACATGAACATCGTTCCGCTGTACCAGATCGTCTCGGACCTCGGCCTCATCAACTCCTACTGGGGTGTGATACTGCCGGCCGTGGCCAGTCCGCTCGGCGTGTTCCTCCTCTATCAGTTCTTCAAGGACATCCCGGTCGAATACGAGGAGGCGGCGAGGCTCGACGGGTTCACCACCTTCCAGGTGTACACCCGAATCATCCTCCCGCTCGCGAAGCCGATCCTCTCGGCGCTGGCGCTGTTCATGTTCGTCTACAACTGGAACGCGTTCCTCTGGCCGCTTCTCGTGCTGTCGAACGAGACGGCGTACACGCTGCCCATCGGACTGGTGAACCTCTATCAGGGGAACATCGACACGCCCGGACTCCACATGGCCGTCGCGATTCTGGGGTCCTTGCCGCTGTTCATCATCTACCTCATCTTCCAGGGACAGATCGTACGAGCAGTGCAGATGCAGGGCGCGACGGGATGAGCGAGTCAGCGGACGGCACCGTCGGCGTCCACCGCGCGCTCGTCGCCGCGGTCCGAACGGTGTTCCATCACCCCGTTCAGATGGTCGTCATCAGCGTCGCCTGGATGCTCGCATCGATTCCCCTGGTCACGCTCGGCCCGGCGACGTTGGGCGTCTACAGCGCCGTCGCCTCCGTCCGCGAACAGGGTCACACCGACCGCGACGCCGTCAGGGAGACGCTTTCGGACCACTGGCTCGACGCGCTCCTCTTCAGCGGGCTTCTGGTCGCGTTCCCGGCCCTCGCCGTCTTCTACCTCGGCCGGTTCACGGCCTCCGGGTCGGCGTTCGCGGGCGTCCTCGGGATGGTCGGGTTTTATCTCGCGTACCATGCGTGGGTCGTCTTCGCGCTGGGCTTCGTCGCGCTCGCACAGGGCGACGACGCGTTCGACGCCGTCACCGACGGCTACCGGTGGTCCGTCGAGCGGCCGGTGGCGACGGTGCTGGTCGGTGTCGTGACCGCGACGCTGTTCGTCGTGTGTTTGGTCTTGACGGTCGCACTCCCGCTGGTGTTTCCCGCGCTCGTGGCCGCGTTCCACACGGAACTGGCCGCCCAGACGCGCGACCGAGAAGAGGAGACGGCGGACGCAGCGGACTCGACCGCTCCGACCGACCGCCCAGTCTCCGGTGAGAGTCTACGAAACGATTTCTCCGCGACGTTTCGACGGTGACGTTACGTCCCGTCGTCGAGTTTTAGCGACTGGACGCCGTAACTGATTTCACAGAGATTCGGCCCGTCCGCGACCGACGTGAGCTGCAGTAGCTCGTCCCCGTGGCGCGAGGGCAGCAGCGGTGTCGTCCAACCGACGAACGCCCGGCCGCCGAGGTCGCTCTCCGTCTCGAACGACAGCGGGGCGTCGACCGCCTCCCAGTCGCCGCTGCCGTCGAGGTTCGAGTTCGCGAGCACGACCTCACCATTGCCCTCGGCGAGGTCGCGATTCCCGTCGACGAGCTGTTTTCCGGACACGAGTATCGTTCCGTCTTTGCCGCCGGCGGGTGTCCACGTCACGTACGGGCCGTTGATGAACCGCCGGCCATCAGCCGTCGAGACGAGGGTTCCCGCGTCCGTCGGGTCGCCCCAATCACGCCCGTCGGGCGAGGTCTTGACGTGGACCTCGCCGTACAGGTAGTCCGGGCCGATGACCTCGTAGCTCATCATGTACGTGCCGTTGGGGAGCGGGGTGACGGTGGGCATCCCCGGGCGCGTCGTCTCGTCAGGGATGGCCGCGACGAACTGCTCGTCGCCCCACGACTGGCCGCCGTCCTCGGAGGCTTTGTACGCGACCAGCTGATTGTAGTCGTCGTCGCTCCCCATCCGCTCGTCGGCGAAGTAACAGACGAGATTCCCGTCGTCGTCCAGCCCCAGTTCCGGCTCCCAGACGGGGCTGTTCCCGTCGTAGGGGACGGCCTTGCCGCCCGTGACGACGGTGCTCACGAACTCCCAGGACTCCCCGCGGTCGGTACTGGCGTAGAGGTCGATGCTCGTCTCGCCGAGTTCGCCGATCTCGCCCTCGGGGACGTCTTCGGGATCGTCGAGAATCGGGATGGAGTTTCCGGCGGCGAGGACCGTCCCGGCCGGCCACGGACCGACCGCGTGCGGGAGTTCGAACAGCGTCGGCTGGTATCGGAGTCCCCAGTCCTTCCCGCTCGTGTCGTGAATCTCGGAGAACTTCGACCAGGTCTCGCCCCCGTCAGTGCTTCGGTAGACGGGGAAGTACGGCTCCGACCCGCCGCTCATCGACGGGTAGTACTCGAACGTCGCGAGCAGCTGCTTCTCGCCGCCCTTTCCCGACCCGTGTTTCAGTCGTGTGACTCGGGGATACAGCGACCCGGGTGCGGGCGCGTCCGACGGGGGCGAGTACAGCGTTCCTTCGACATCTGTCGGTTCGTCGTCGCGTCCACGGCCCGCGATAACGCCGGTGGACCCGACTGCTGCGGCCCCGACGGCGCCGACCGCGGCGAGGTACTTCCGACGGCTATGCTGGCGGATGGAATCGCGTTCGCTCATGACGCTGCTATGTGTTCACACGGAACCATAATAACTGTATCCCCGCTGTCAGCTCAAAAAAGAACGACGGCGGCTCCGTTACTCCGTCAGCGTCAGACCGACGACGGACGCCGGCGGCGCTTCGAACGTGATAGTTCCGTCGCCCTCGTCGGTGACGGCCAGGTCGCTGGCTGCGAACGACTCCGCATTCTCCTTCGTCGAGTACTCTCGGATGTCGTTGTCTTCGAAGAGAACGGTGGCCGAGGACACCGAGTACTCCGACGACCCGACGTCGACGGTGAGCAGTTCAGCCTCGTCGTGGCGGCGGTTCGAGGCCGTGACGAACAGCTCTCCGTCGCCCTCGGAAGCCGACGCCGAGACCATCGGGACGTCGTGGTCCTCGCCGTCGATTTCGCGTTGCTCCGTGTCGACGCTCGTTTCGAGCGCCGTCTGTCCGACGTGGTTCTCGTACAGGTCGAAGACGTGGTACGTCGGCGTCCGCCACGCGTCCTCTTCGTCGGTCTGGACGAGACACTGCAGGACGTTGACGAGCTGTGCGATGTTCGCCATCGAGACGACGTCGGCCCGCGCGTGGATGAGGTCGAGCACGCCGGCGGTCGTCAGCGCGTCCCGGACGGTGTTTTCCTGCTCCAGCCCGTTGTCGCTCCGCGCTTCTGGGTGCCACACGCCCCACTCGTCGACGATGATGCCGATTTCGCCCTTCGGGACGTACTCCGAAATCGTCTCGGCCGCACGGTCGATGTCGCCACCGACCTTCTGTGCGCGTGCGAAAATCTTGTAGTACTGCTCGTCGGTGAAGTCGGTGTCGCCGCCCGCCTGATAGTAGCGGTGGACGGAGAAGTGGTCCATCAGGTTGAACGGCGAGCCCATGCCGAGGAACGAACCGGGGCCGAACTCCATACCGCCGTTGAGGCTGTCGAAGAATACCTTGTTCCAGTCGTCCGTGAGGTGTCCGCAGGCGATGAACTCGGTGGAGTCCTCGTTCATCAGCTTATCGAAGCCGTTGAAGTAGTTCGCGAACCGGCGGTACTCGTCGGCGTACTCGTCCGGCGCGAACCGACCGCCACAGCCCCAGTTCTCGTTCCCGATGCCCCAGTACTTCACTCCGTACGGCTCCTCCTGTCCGTTCTCTCGCCGCCTGTCGGCGAGTTCCGTGTCGCCGCCGTAGTTGCAGTACTCGATCCAGTCAAGCGCCTCCTGCGGCGTCGACGACCCGACGTTGACCGCGATGTACGGGTCCGTGTCGAGGAGTTGGCAGAGTCGAAGGAACTCGTCCGTCCCGAACTCGTTGGACTCCTCGGGGACGTTGTCTCGCCCCTGCGTCCACCACAGGTTCCGCCGGCGAGGACGGTCCTCTCGCGGGCCGACACCGTCTTCCCAGTGGTAATCGTCGGCGAAACAGCCTCCCGGCCAGCGGAGAACCGGCATGTTCAGTCCGCGGAGCAGCGAGACGGTGTCCATTCGGATTCCGTCCTCGGTCTCGACCCTGTCGTCGTCGCCGACCCAGAGGCCGCCGTAGATACACCGTCCGAGGTGTTCGGCGAAGTGACCGTAGATGTTCTCCGAGATATGGTCTATCGGCTCCTGACTGCTAACGCGTACTTCACTCTGCATACGTTCTTCCATCAGTACCCGGTTAAATAACTATTGTGCCTTGTTCCCTGTTTGCACGAGGTTAGATGTGGAGCCGTCTAGTTAAGCGGTGAACGCAGGGCGAAGCGTTGTGCACCTCGGGTCCGTGAGCAACGCGTTCGTCGCACCCACTCCAAGGTTCCCTATATCAGAACAAGATAATATCGTTCTGCACACTACAATTACAAACATAAATGTGTAATTTCTACGATGCCACCAGCGGATACTCTCCGAAACCAGTCTCTTCGGTCGGTTTCGAGAATCCGGCGTGTTGTTCCAGCATAGTGAATGGCGAATAACCGGTGGCCATAGTAGTGGATAGTTAGTTCGACGACAGTAGCCGTACTCGGGGCCGTCCGGAGGGACGTTCAACAGAGAGATAGATACAGTGGGGGCCGTCGAGGCACTCGCCATCGTCGATCGCGCAGTCGCACTCGCGGAAACAGCAGCCACATACCAGGGAGGGCCTTCTGACGTTTCTGGCATCGAGAACAACATGGCGGCTGGGGCAAACGTGACAGGGCCGTCATCGTGAACACAGATGAAGTCGGAGGACCCCGACTGGTCGGCGACCTATCGGGATGTTAAGCGTGCATAAGAGTTCTAACTCGGGGCCAGAGTTCGTACTGAACCGGGCTACGTTCCCAAAAAATGATGGCAGCGGGTGGTGTGTTGAGCTCGACGTGGAGTGCTGTCAGGTGTTCATGAGCTTCGACCGGGACAGCCAACTCTACGCATAACGTCACGTCTATGACATGACTGATACGTTAGCCTCTTGGTCGGTTACGCTATCGACCATATAGCTGGATGGTTGAGTCTCACATTACTTTTTCCTTCTCTGCAAATCTTAACACCGGAACTGAGCGCGACTGCGCACCGAGTAATACGACAATCGTCGTGGTAAGGGTTAAGTGACTATCGAACAGTTAACGAAACGCATGCGTTGTCCAAAGTGCAGTCACAGCCTCGCCATCTACGATTCGTTTTACGACGTCGCCTTCGTCTGCGACTCGTGTGGATACGTCCTTCCGCGGGGAGCGGATTGAAGAGACAGATGAATCGATGACAGCCAACTACTCCGCCTGTTAGCTGAATCACGGTCGCGGACCAGAGCGCCGGGAGAGGAGTCACAGCCCCGGTGGAAACCACGGTCGAAAATAGATATAGCAGCATACGGTGTATGGATGGGTCGAGTCTCGCTCACGAGCCGAAACGTAGTACAGGTATGAACAAACACGAGTTCGCCACGTCACAGGCACCAACTTTCAGCGGAAGTCAGTACGCCTTGGAGAGGAGTACAGCGAAACGAAGCGACCGCCGCGGTCAGTCGTTGCCGTGTGCGGTGCTCCCAGCGCCTGCGTCCGGAGTCCGCAGCACGTCCGGGTCTGCGTCAGGTCCGAGCGGTTCGACGCGCACGCTCGATACCTTGAACTCCGGAATGCCAGCCTGCGGGTCGAAGGTCTCCTGGGTGAGTTTGTTGACCGCACCGGCCGCGAAGTGCATCGGGATGAAAAGCGTCCCATCGCCGACGCGGTCTGTCACCGTCGCCTTGACCACGATGTCGCCGCGGCGGGATTCGACCTTGACGTACTCGCCGTCCGGAACGCCGAGTTCCGCGGCGGTCGTCGGATTGATTTCGATGAAGCTCTCGCCGACGTGGCTCATGAGGCCCTCGACGCGTCGGGTGATCTGTCCGGTGTGCCAGTGGTAGAGGACCCGCCCGGACGTGAGCGTGAAGGGGTACTCCTCGTCGGGGAGTTCGCCGGGGTGACCGCCGTCCGCCGGCACGAAGCGGGCCAGCCCGTCGTCGAAGTTGAAGTTCCCCTCCTCGTAGTCGTAGAGATACGGCGTGCCGGGGTGGTCTTCGTCCCAGCACGGCCACTGAAGTCCGTGCTCGTCGCCCGATTCGAGACGCTCGTAACCGACGCCCCCGTAGATGGGAGTCAGGTCGCTAATCTCGTCCATCACTTCCCGCGGGTGGTCGTAGCCCCAGTCGTAGCCCAGTCTGGCCGCCAGTTCCTGCGTGATTTCCCAATCCTGACGCGCCTTTCCGGGCGGTTCGGCGGACGCTCGAACCCGCTGTATCCGGCGCTCGGTGTTGGTGAACGTGCCGTGTTTCTCCGGCGAGGTCGCCGCCGGCAGGACCACGTCCGCGTGCTCTGCGGTCTCCGTCATGAAGATATCCTGGACGACGAGGAAGTCCAAGCTATCGAGCGCCTCGCCGGCGTGCTGGATGTCGGGTTCCGAGAGCGCGGGGTTCTCCCCGACGATGTACATCCCGCGGAGATTCCCCTCGTGAGCCTCGGCGAGCATCTCCGGCACTTTGAGGCCGGGTTCCGCCGGTGGACGCTCGCCCCACGCCTCGGCGAACTTCTCGCCAACTTCGTCGTCGGCTGGGTCCTGGTATCCGGGGAGACTGCCGGGCAGAGTCCCCATGTCGCCGCCGCCGCCCTGCACGTTGTTCTGGCCGCGGAAGGGCGACAGTCCGGAACCCGGTTTCCCGACCTGCCCGAGGGTGAGCGCGAGGTCGGCCATCGCGAGGAGGTTCTCCGTCCCGTGGCTGGATTGGGTCATACCCATCGCCCAGCCGAAGACGACGTTCTCGGCGTCGGCGAGCGTCTCGGCGGCCGACTGCAGTTCGTCGGGTGAGACGCCGGCCAGTTCCTCGACTTTCTCGGGGGTGAACGCCTGGACCTTCTGCTTGACCGCGTCGAATCCTTTCGTATTTCGTTCGATGAACGCCTCGTCGTGCAGGTCGTGCTCGATGAGGTATCGGATGAGTCCGTTGAGCCACGCCACGTCGTAGCCGGGCGTCGTTCTCGTGTACTGGTCGGCGTGTTCGGCGATGCCGATTTTCCGGGGGTCGAACACCACGAGGTCGGCCCCGTCGCGGACGTTCTGCTTGATGCGAGTCGCCAACACCGGATGCGACTCGGTCGTGTTCGACCCGCTGATAAGGTAGGCGTCGGCCTCGCCGATGTCCTCGTTGATGCGGTTCGTCATCGCACCGTAGCCGAGCGTCTGTTGGAGCGCCGCCACCGTCGAGGAGTGACAGAGCCGGGCGCAGTTGTCGATGTTCTTCGTCCCGAGCACCTGCCGCGCGAACTTCTGGACGAGATACGCCTCCTCGTTGCTCCCTTTCGACGATGCGAGGCAACTGACCGCGTCGACGCCGTGTTCGTTCTGAATCTCACGGAGTCGGCCGGCAACGTAGTCGAGGGCCTCGTCCCACGATGCCGTCTCGAACTCGCCGTTCTCGTTTCGAATTAGCGGCTTCGTGAGCCGTTTCTTGCTGTTGGCAAAGTCGTGTCCGAACTTCCCCTTCACGCACGTCGAGAAGTTGTTCGCCGGGGCGTTGTCCGGGTCGTCGACGGGTTGGACGCCGAGGGCGTTGCCGTCTTTGCCCCACATCTCGAACCGACAGCCGACCGCACAGAATCCGCACGTCGTCTCCGCTTTGTCGACTTTCCCCAGTCGGTAGTCGCTGACGAGCGACGCGATGTCGAATAGCCGACCCTCTGGCAGTGTCTGCGCCGCGATGTTCTCGGCGGTGTGTTCGCCCGCGAGCATGGCCTTCCGACCGTATTTGTCGAAGAAATCGGACGCTCGGCGTTTGCTCTGGGCCATGTATCGGGCGACGCCGCTTCGTCCTTCCTGTGCCGCCTCGGCTTCGCCACCGGCACTCCCCGCACTACCGGGTGCAGGCGAGCGGTTCGGTGCCGTCGTATCGTCGAGGGTCTCTACCTCCTCGTGTTCGATGACGTTCCCGACGGAGTTCCGCTGCGTGAATCCCGGAAGCGGGAGCGTCCCCGCGCCACCGATGTCCTTCTCGGTCAGCGCGCCGGTCGGACAGACCGTGGCACAGTGCCCACAGGAGACGCAGTCAGAGTCAGCCATCGTCTCGGCGTCGGACTGGAAGCCGATGCGGGTGTCCTCTCCGGAGCCCTCGATGCGGAGAACTCCTTCGACCTGAACGTCGTTACAGCCCTCGACGCACCGATTACAGAGGATGCACTTGTTGCGGTCGATCTGAATGAACGAGGAGCTGTCGTCGAGCGGTTCGTACTCGCTTCGCTCGTCGAAGACGCCGTAGCGCGGGTGGTCGACCCCCTCGTTGATGGCCGTCTCTTGGAGTTCACACCGCCCGTTCCCGTTACAGGTCGTACAGCGCAGATTGTGGTTGGAGAGGACGAGGTCGAGGTTGACGCTCCGGCACTCCTCGGCGGTCGCCGTGTCGGTCTCGACCGTCAGCCCGTCGGTGGCCGGGAACGAACAGGAGGGGACGACCCCATGTTCGTCGGTTTCGACCATGCAGGTTCGACACTCGCTCCGAGGGCCGATTTCGTCGCTCACGTCGCCCTCGCGGTCGTAGTAACAGAGCGCCGGAACGTCGGCGTCCTCATCGAGGCTGTCGGCACCGGGGTCCACGGTCACAACCTCGTCGTCGGCGGCTTGCATGGCGTCGATGACGGTCGAACCCGGCGGGACAGTGACCTGTGTTCCGTTGACAGTAACCGTCGTCGGGTTCTCGCCGTCGGTGCCGACGGGCGGGTCGTTCGCGGTCCCGGTCTCGAACTCCGCCGTGACCGGCGTCTCGTGCTGCGGGTCGTCTAGCTCCGGAACGCCCGGGAGTGGGTCGTCAGTACTCATAGTTTGTCAGAACAGGTGCCGCTCGGACAGCGGCCGTCGGCGTGCGCTTCGAAACTCGATTCGAACTCGTCAATCGCAGTCAGCACCGGACGCGGTGCATGCGCGCCAAGCAGGCAGTTGCTCGACCGGGTCATGACCCGGCCGAGTTCGCGTATCTTCTCCCGGTCGAACGAGCCGCGGTAAACCGCTCGCAGCAGTTCGGTGAGTTGGACGGTTCCCTCCCGTCCCGGCACGCACCGCCCGCTGTTGGCTTCCGAGGCAAAGCGCGCTCGCTCTCCAGCGGTCGCGACCGCACACCGCTCGTCGTTCAACAGTTCGACGACGCCTTCCGTTCCGAGGCCGGCCGCGGTCAGTTCGGCCGCGGTCGGTGCGATGTCCAACGTTCGGGTGACGCCGCCGAAAACCCCGCCGACGCAGGCCATCTTGAACGACCCCTCCAGTTCGACGGCGTTCCGAACCGCCGAGAGGCGGGCGTCCGAGCCGACCTCTATCGTCGCGGGCGCGGTCACGTCGCCGGTGACAGTCAGCAGTCGCGTCGTCGATTCGGCGTCTCTATCGGTGCCCTCGGGGTCCGAGAGCGCGAGACGTATCTGGGCGAAGGTCCGCGGCGTGTGAATCACCGTCGGGCGACCGTACAGTCCGTACTCGGCCGGCGTCGGTGGCTGGAGACGGGGCTCGATTCTATCCGCACCCTCTATCGCTTCCAGCGCCGCCGTCGGTTCGCCGACGCGGTACTCGTCCGGACCGGTGACGACTCCCGGCACGACCGGGAGTTCGTCCGCGGCGGCGTCGATAGCCTCCTGAAGATGTGCTTGCAGTTCGGTGTCGGTCTCGGCGAGGTGGATGACCGCGTCAGTCGTCTCGATGTACTCGGCGACGGCCGCCACGCCATCGAGCACCGACATCGGCGACCCGGCGAGGAGCGTTCGGTCCGCGCGCTGGCGGTCGTCCGCGTCGTTCGCGTTCACGACGACAACCGGGTCGCCGTTGGTCTCTCGCGCGCGTCGCCAGATGTCTGCGACCGGTTCGTCAGCGGCGGCGTCGCCTCTGCCTCGACCGACGAGTCCGGCGTCCACGATGGCGCCCGCGTCCCTATCGAGCGAGTAGAACTGATACGCTGTCGGGTCCAGCGGGTCGACCCATCCACAGGGGCCGAGGACGCGCCGTGTTCCCACCGCGAGCGGCCCGTCGGCCGGAACTGGCAGCGTCGTCGTCTCGGCGTCGTGTTCGACGACTGCCGCAGCACCGTCCGTCGGTAACTCCCCGTCTTCCATGGCGGTGACGAGGTCTCGGACCCTCGATGTCTCCGGGGCCGGGAAGAACGCGGTCCGCCCCGCGTCGGTCGCGAGAACCAACGGGTCGTACTCGCTGATTCCGGTGGGTCCCGTCCGGAGGACCGTGACGGAGTCGGCGGTACCGCGCGCGGCGCTCAAGACACGCGCTCCGCGTTCTGTCCGTCCGGCTCCCGAGACCCGGAGTACCGGCGACCGGACTGCGTCTCCTGTGCGACTCATTCTCACAGTTGAAGAGACACGGCGGGGTTAAAAAATCATCCCACTCCACTCGCGTCGGAGTGCGACTTCGAGGCGTTCGGGAAGCCGAACTGGAAGTCGATTCGAGTGCGAGTGGGCGGGAAACAGGTGACTGCTTCAGACGGGATAGCGAGTGGAGCAAAAAGCTAAGGCGGCGACGCGTCGTCTACCGTGATGATGACCAACCCACGGTTCGACGACGTGCGAGAGAAGGCGGCCGACGCGACTCGCGGAGACGACGTCCAGTCCGTGTACACCGGACTCGTCCACGACGACGGTCGACAGGAGTACTACTTCGCCAACGACACCGAAGAGGCGTCGGAGTTACGCGAGACGGCGGCGGTCCAACTCGGGATGTTGGTTCGCGTCCTCGCGGACCGCTCCGAGAGCGACATCGAGGAGATTACCGACCTCGCGGCCGAGCGAGCCGAGAACATGCGATTGGAGTAGCCGACGATTGTAACACCGGCTGCTCGGAAGTGCATTCTCTCGGGACGTGTCGGCTCGAAAAATGCCGGGCGCGTCGGAATCGTCGAGCGCCCTTCAGAGGTCAGCGGCGGTTCGCTTATTCGGTCACCGCGACCGCTTCGATTTCTATCGCGGCTCCTTTCGGCACGTTGCCGACTTCGACCGCGCTCCGCGCCGGCGGCTCGTCGTCGAAGAACTCGCTGTATACCTCGTTGAACTCCTCGAAGTCGTCGATGTCGTCGAGGAAGACGGTCGTTTTGAGCACGTCGTCTAAGGACGCGTCCTCGGCGGCGAGAATCGCCGCCACGTTTTCGAGACACTGCTTCGTCTGGTCGCCGACCGAGGCGTCGTCGAGTAGCTCGCCGTCGGGCGTGAGCGGGAGCTGTCCCGCGGTGAGGAGTAGCTCGCCGTTCGTCGTCGCTTGACTGTACGCGCCAACAGCCGCCGGGGCATCCGAAGTGCTAATCGTGCGCTTCATGGCCGGCCGTTGCGGACGATCCGTATTAAATCCAGTTCGGGGACTGAATCCGCACACGTCATGTAAGAAACCGGAGTGCTTGTGGGATGTCTCGGCGCACACGTGAGTTGACGACTACCGTACAGGTGGCCGAGACGGTTCGCCACCGGTCAGTCCCGCAGGGAGCACCGAGCGTGGCCGGGACCGTCGACTGCGAGGCGGAGCCGGGCCGTCGTGGGGTGTGTTTTCCGGACGAGTACGGCATGAGGAAACACAAATAATAATTTATCTGGTAATTTGAGAATGGACGACACTACTCTACTCACCCGTAACGTGTCAAACTTCACGAAGACGAAGTCTACCCGAGCTATAAATGGTGACCGTTCGCAGAGGTTGAGTGGAGTTCACACAATGTCTATGGACGCAGTCGTCTACAAAGGCGAACGAGAGGTCGCAGTCGAAGCGGTCGAAGAGCCCCAGATTCAACATCCGAACGACGTCGTCATCGACATCACGACGACCTGTATCTGCGGGTCCGACCTGCACATGTACGAGGGACGAACGGCCGCGGAACCGGGAATCGTGTTCGGCCACGAGAATATGGGTATCGTCGAAGAAGTCGGCGAAGCCGTCAGCAGTCTCGAAGTCGGCGACCGCGTCGTCGCGCCGTTCAACGTCGCCTGCGGCTTCTGTGAGAACTGTGAAAACGGCTACACGGGCTTCTGTACGAACGTCAATCCGGGGTTCGCCGGGGGAGCGTACGGCTACGTCGCCATGGGCCCCTATCAGGGAGGGCAGGCCGAGAAGCTCCGCATTCCGTACGCTGACTTCAACGCGCTCAAGCTACCCGACGGGCGGGAGCACGAGGACTCGTTCGCGCTGCTCGCGGACATCTTCCCGACGGGGTGGCACGGCACGGAACTCGCCAATCTCGAATCCGGCGATTCCGTCGCCATCTACGGCGCCGGTCCGGTCGGCCTGATGGCCGCCTACAGCGCCAAACTCAAGGGCGCGGCCGAGATTTACGTCGTCGACCGCGTTCCCAGTCGCCTCGCGCTCGCCGAAGAACACTGTGACGCCACGCCCATCAACTTCGAGGAGGGCGACCCCGTCGAACAGATCAAAGAGATTCACGGCGGCGGCGTCGACAAGGGCGTCGACGCGGTCGGCTACCAGGCCATCGACCCGGACAAGGAAGCCGACTCCGCGTACGACCCCGCCCGGGAGAACCCGGCCGTCGTCATCAACAACCTCATTCGGACGGTTCGACCGACCGGCGAACTCGGCATCCCCGGTCTCTACGTGCCCGACGACCCCGGCGCTCCCGACGAGATGGCCGCGCAGGGCCGTCTCGGCATCGACTTCGGTCTCCTCTTCGAGAAGGGTCAGGCCCTCGGCACCGGCCAGTGTAACGTCAAGGAGTACAACCGAAAACTCCGCGACATGATCATCGAGGGACGCGCCGACCCGAGTTGGGTCGTCTCCCACCGCGTCGGCCTCGAAGACGCGCCCGAGATGTACGAGAAGTTCGACAACCGCGAAGAGGGCGTCACGAAGGTCCTGCTGGAACCCTAGGACTAGGAGCAGCGGAGCCTCCTAACCCGGTTCCCACCGATACTCCTTTGCCGGTTTGCCCGGTATCGCGTTCTATGTGCCAGTACTGCAGTTACCGGTATCACGACGGTTGGACGCAGTTGTTGGAGTACGACGAGGTGTATCAGACGGTAATCAGCGGTGAGTCGGAGTCGACCTACGGGTTCCACGAGTCGTGGGACGAACTCCGAGACGAGGTCGACTTCGGCGCGGCCTAATCAGGCGGATTCGCGGGGAAACGGGTCGTCGGGATACGCCGCCCCTCGCTCGTCCGTCGTCGCCAGACACTCGTCGAGTTCTTCGGTCAATGCGTCCTCGTCGAGGTCGCGACCGATGAACACGAGTCGCGTCTCGGGGTCATCGTCTCCCCATCGACCGATGGGGCCGACCTGCACCGACGGTCCCGCCTGACTCACACCGAGAACCGCCTCGGGACGACTCGCGACCCACGCGAACCCCTTCGCGCGGACGACGTTCCCCCGCCAGTCGTCGAGCCACGCGTCGAGTCGATGCGGATGGAACGGACGGTCTCGACGGTAGACGAAGGACTCGACGCCGTGGGCCGTCGCTGCCGAGACACCCTCGTCGTGAGTATGGTCGTGGTGGTGGTCGGTGTCGTGGTCGTGGTCCGCCTCGGCCCCGTCACTCGCGAGGGCCTGTTTCCAGCCCTGGTGGCGCTTCGCCGCCTCGAAATCGAAGCGCCCCGTATCGAGAACCCGCGTCGGGTCGACTTCGCTGTAGGTCGTCCGGTGGAGGCTCGCACGCGGCTGGAGCTCTCGAATCTCCGCTTCGACGGCGTCCAACGCGTCGTCGGGGACCATATCGCACTTGTTCAGCAACAGCACGTCACAGAACTCGACCTGCTCGACGAGTACCTCCGTCAACGGACGCTCCGGGTCGGGGGCGGCGTCCGGAAGCGACTCCGCCGGGTCGAACGCCTTCCAAAAACCGTAAGCGTCGATGACCGAGACCGTGGTGTCCAACCGGAGTTGTTCCGGCAGTCCGCCCTCGTTCGACTCGCTCGCCAGCGTCCGCGCAATCGGAAGCGGTTCGCTGATGCCCGAGGCCTCGATGAGGAGATAGTCGAACGAACGGTTCTCCGCCAACCGCGTCACTTCGGTCACGAGGTCGTCCTGTAGCCGACAGCAGATACACCCGTTCGAGAGGTCGATGACCCCGTCGTCCGACTCGGACGCGACTAACTCCGCGTCGACGTTCAGTTCACCCATGTCGTTGACGACGACGGCTATCTCCCTGTCACCGGGGTCGTTCAGGAGTCGGTTGACCAACGTCGTTTTACCCGCGCCGAGTGGACCGCTAACGACCGTAATCGGTATTTCCGTTGTAGACATGTCGATGCTGTGTGACGCCTCGGGAGTGCTCGTAATGAAGACTGGGTCGGCCGACCCACACGGGGGCAGAACCCGTCATTCTCCGAACTCCCGCCGTGAAAACACATCGTCTGTTTTGATTGACATATCTGGTTTGCCGTCGGTTCGCATCGTGTGGCTCGTCCTCCGAGCGAACCGATGAGTACGGCTTTGACGGAGGCGTTCGCGACGCCGAATTCGCTCGGCGGTCCGCGAGAACGGCACATCTTTTTGGTCGCCGGTACTGACGAACGACCAGATGGCACCTCCAATCGCTGACCGATTCCTGCGGGTCGACTTGTCCGCCCGCTCGGTCGAGAGCACGCCGATTCCGGACGAGTGGCGACGGCGATACGTCGGCGGCAAGGGGTTGGGTGCCCGCTATCTCTACGACGAACTCGACGCCGGCGTCGACCCGCTCGGCGAGGAGAACGCGATTCTGTTCATGCTCGGCCCGCTTTCGGGCTATCTCCCGGGCGATTCGAGATACGCCGCCATCACGAAATCCCCGCTGACGGGGTGCTTTCTCGACTCGTACGCGGGGGGCGAGTTCCCCGACTCCCTGGCCGGCGCGCTCGGGTCGCACATGGGCCTGCTCGTGACGGGTGGCGCGTCCGAACCCGTCCACCTCGTCATCGAAGACGGGAACGCGACAATCGAACCCGCCGAGACGTGGGGGACCGGGACGGTCGAAACGGCGCGGGCGTTCCCGAATGCGTCTGTCGCGTGTGTCGGCCCCGCGGGAGAACGACAGGTCGCATACGCCACCATCGCGTCCGACGCCGGAGACCACCACGCGGGCCGGGGAGGAGCAGGCGCGGTGATGGGTTCGAAGCGGCTGAAGGCAATCGTCGCGCGGGGAGACCCACCGGACGGTTTGGACGACCTACGAGAGGCCTACGCGGCGAAGTATCGAGAGACCGCCACCGGGCGGTGGCTTCAGGCCAGTGGAACCGTCGAGACTATCGATTTCGCGAACGAAATCGGCGCACTCTCGACACGAGGCTGGAGCGACGGACAGTTCGAAGCGGCGGAGGAGTTAGGCATCGCGGCAGTCGAAGACCGGGCCGTCGGTCGCGAACACGCCGACACAGAAACTCCGGGCGGGTATCGCGTGGCTACGGAGGAGGGCGACCACGTCCCACGCGGTGCCACGGCGATGACGCTCGGAGCCGGACTCGACATCGACGACTTCGACGCCGTCGCAGTGTTGGGACAGACCTGCGACCGCCTCGGGATGGACCTCATTAGCGCCGGGAGTGCGGTCGCGTGGACGGTCAAGGCCAACGACACCGACGTACTCGACCGCTCGCTCTCGTTCGGTGAGCCCGACGGCGCGCGGGCCCTCTTACAGGAGATTGCGGAACGCGAGTCGGACCTCGGCGACGCGCTCGCGGAGGGCGTCGAAGCGGCGGCAGCGCGGCTCGGCGGGCGAGCCCTCATCCCCACGGTGAAGTCGATGGAGCTACCGGCCTACGACCCGCGCGGCGCGCAGAGCATGGCGCTCGCGTACGCGACCAGCGACCGGGGGGCGTGCCATCGACGAGCGCGACCCATCGAACGCGAGGCATTCGACGGAGGTTGGGGAGCCGACCGGACCGCGGCGGAGGTCATCCGCGAACAGGACCGGCGGTCGGTGCTCTGGAGCCTCATCGCCGATGACTTTTTCGGCGACGCGCTCGCCGACCTCGGCCGGGAGTGGCTCGAGTCGGTCGGCCTCGAAACCGTCGGCGGACTCGCCACAATCGGCGAGCGGATTTGGAACGTGACGCGACTGTTCAACGTCCGCGAAGGCATCTCGCGCGAGGACGACTCGCTCCCGGCCGCGCTCCAAGAGCCGCTCGAGACGGGACCGCGCGCCGGTGCGACCGTCGACCGCGACGACTTCGACTCGATGCTCGACGCGTACTATCACCGCCGCGGCTGGAACGACGACGGCGTGCCGACGGCGCAGACTATCGACCGCCTCGGCCTTACTGAACTCACTAATGACTTCGACACCCTCGATGCTTGAACACCGCACGAACGGCTGGACGACGAACCGTACACACCCCGGAGAACGAACATGACGCTCGCTGATGCGCTCTGCGCTCGACACGGCGTGGTCTGCGTCGTCGGCGCGGGCGGGAAAAAGTCCACGCTGTACGCGCTGGCGCGCCGGCTCGACCGTGCCGTCGTGACGGCGACGGTCCGCATCCCCATCTTCGACCAGCACGTCGTTGACGTGGTCGTAACCGACACGCCGGTCGAAGCGCTCGAACGGGCGACTGACTGGCCGGTGGGCGTCGTCCCCAACCGTGACGGCGACGACCGCTACCGCGGGTACGACCCCGACGTGGTCGACGCCATCGGGGATTCGGGTGCCGCCGGCACGGTGTTGGTGAAGGCCGACGGCGCGCGGATGCGCGAGTTCAAGGCCCCGGGTGACCGCGAACCACAGCTCCCGGCGACTGCCGACACCGTCCTCCCCATCGCGAGCGTCCACGCGGTCGGTGAGCCACTTTCCGAAGCGTGTGTCCACCGCCCGGAACGAGTCGCCGACCTCACCGACCTCGAACTCGGCGACACGATTCGCCCGGAGGACGTCGCAACTGTGCTCACCAGCGAGCGCGGCGGCCGCGTGGACGTCCCCGACGGTGCGACGGTCGTTCCCGTCCTGAACAAGGTCGATGACGCCGCCCACGAGGCTGTCGCACGGGAGATTGCTACGGACATCCTTGCTCAGTCAGACGTCCCACATGTCGTACTGACGCAGTTGACGGCGCCAGAACCCGTCGTGGCCGTCGTGGAGCGCTAGCGCAACTGTTCCGCCGCGCGAGCGAACTCGTCGGGGGTGTTGATGTTCTCGAAGGTGTCGAGACTCGCGTACTCGCACACCTCGTCCTCCCCGAGGACGACGTAGTCGAGCGTGAACAGCGGGTCGATGATTTTGTGGCTCCCCTCGGCCAGCGCGACCTCGCAAGCGTCGGCCATCGCCGAGGCCCGGTACACGGCGTGCGTCGGCTGGAACCAACCGTCACCGACCCGCGGCACGGCGGCATCGTGACCGCCCGCCCGCTCGAACAGTCTCTCGATGAGCGCGGGTTCGAGAAAGGGCATATCGCAGGCGGCGACGAACGCGTACTCCGATTCCGCGGCGCGCAGGCCCGTCATAATTCCCGACATCGGGCCCTCGTCGCAGTCCGCGTCCTCCGCAATCGTTATCGGGTGGTCGTAGCCGTCGAGCGCGGTTCGGAGCGCAGCAGTCTGCTCCGGTCGGCAGTTGACGACGAGGCTGTCGATGACACCCGCCATCCGGTCGGCGACGCGCCGGATGAGAGGGGTTCCAGCGAGCGAAGCGACTGCTTTGTCCTCCTCACCGAATCGCGTCGAGTACCCGCCGGCGATGATGACACCAGTTCGCATACTGGTGGTGTTTACTTTCGTCGTGGAAAGCAGTTGTGCTACGAGCCGTATATCGGTTCATTCGTCAGTTTCGTGCCGGGGTTGGCTACCCTGTGCTGTATTCTCAGCTACCGTCGCTTGCAGTCCGGAACGTTCGACGCTTTTTGAGTGATCAGAGACTTCGATTTCGGGACGCGAGAGTGAATGAGAACGAACCACACACATTACACAGCTATCCGTGTTATCCAGATTTTCATTTTATTTAAAATTAACGCAGAATCGGAACGAGCTGGAGGTGATTACTGCTGAATCGTCGAGTGTTACACTCGATGCTCGCTGGCGTAATTGGAGCGGCTCGCTGGCCGCTCGGATGACGGTCATCCACTTTGATCACCACTTGGGCCGTTACGATGGGTCTGAAAATCCTCACAACCTCGGAGGATGATTTTGATGCGTTCCTTATTTACGATTCTCAGGACATCGAATGATTCTATCCGCAGGAGATGAGGGTGAACTATTAGTGCAAACGTACGTGTGGACTCTTAGAGGCGTGAGGAGAGTTACTACGCTCGCAGCTCTACTCGGACGATTCGTTCGTCGTATTCGCCCCTATATTACAACCCATGAGCGTCGAGACGGTGCTAGCCGTGAGTTCTCCCGCAGCGTTGATTTCTGCTCGCGTTGAGGACTCGTTACAGTCGAAGTTTTTGGGCGTAACTTGCTCAGTCACCGTCGTCCCTGTTTCGATCACACCCATCGATAGAGTGTACGTCCCCCTCTCACTGAGGGTGATCAGTACCGTCCCCTCGGGTTCGACCGTGTAGACCCCATCGAACTGCGTTGTCGAGTCGTCCTCGACGAGAATTCGGGTCGTCCACGTGTCGTCCGATGGATTCCGAAGCATGAGCGTGTGGCTGAATTTCCCTGTATCCGCAGGAATCGGATCGTCACCGAGTGTGTGCGACGCTAGCCCATCAGTGGAGGCATTTTCGCTGACAACACCGGGACACGCCATACGCGTCGAAACACCGATCGAGTCAAGCGTACCATCGTCTTGAACGCTGATCGTCGTTCGGGTCACGTTACAGGTGAATTGGCTAGGACTGATAGTAACCTCTTCAGTCGCATCCAACTCGGGAACTGTCACGCGGGCTGCGTACGTATCGAGATCGGTGAGTGATACAACGATGCTCGCGTTCGCTTCGAGTTCCACCGATTCCTCAAACACGGTCTCGCCGGCCTTCGAAACCGTAATCGTTCCGTGATGGGTCTCCTCGGTGGGGTTTCCAAACGCGACGTGGTGAGCTTTTCTGAGGCCACGCTCTTCGAGCGATTTGGTCCCGACAGTTCGTTCGACCGTGTCTCCGGACTTGATGTGCGTACGTTCCTGCATTTGCTCAGTCTCGGTCTGTGTCTCTTCTGTGGTTGACGTTTCTGTCTCAGTTGTGGATGATCCATCCGAAGTTGCTTGGGAGGTACAGCCCGCTGCTGCGGTTGCGAGGCCAATTCCAGCACTTGCCAGAAACGTTCTCCGTTTCATATCCAACCATTAGAGGGGTCAAGTATCGTCCTATCCCAGATTCAAAGGCGTCTTTGAGTCCCGGAACCCACATCATAGGGTGGCACTGTCTAGTCACAGTTTCGGCGTTTGGATTCCGTTGCGTGGCTTATTTTCACGCAGATTAGGTTTGGTTAGGCTGTGGTCTCGTAATTTTCGAATTTTCCACAGTGAGAAAGCTTGGAAAGGTTTTCTGAGAGACATGGAATCGAAATCGATAGACTGCTCCTATTTCAGTCTCGATATGCTTGAACAGAAGGCACGCAACACGCCCATCCTCCGAGGTTGTGATCCTCAGACGAAGCAGATGGATATCGCTCTATACAGTTTATGAGCTCCGCGACTGTCGGATTATAGTACGAGACGAAAAACGCGTGAAGGGAGGTCGAGGCCACACCGAACCACGCAGAACCGGTTCGTGAGGGCCAAAGCGATCTATTTCCAGAACTAACGGCCGATTGGCGCGTACATTTCGACAGTAAATTGCAGTACTGGACCGGCGATGTACCAAGAAACAGCTCACCGACCAAGTTCGATATCTCATCTGCGAGTTGCTCGTTCGGTCCACAAACCCGGGGTCGAAGCACCCAAAGCGGCCCGCTGTCGATCAATCCGAATCTGAATACGTGATTTTCGAGACAATCGGTGGTTGTGAAATATATTTGAATATAATACTAGTGTCGTTGTCCGTAGTAGACAACGAGGATTAGTAATCAGGCCAGGGGAACCGGCGGTGAACGAATAAACTTCATATTGCTATACGAAATTTGAGATTGGATGGTTACAGAGTTCGGGGGAGAGACGTCTTCTGCCCGGATTTGTCGAGCAGTACAGGATATGACGAGCGATACTAACTCAAAGACATAGCCACGCGAGAGATTTCTCTGCGATTATCGGAGAATCCGAATAATCGTCACTCAGTAGTGCCTTGTAGAGACGGCAGACGCGACCGAGCGTCAGTCGTAGAGTACGAAGTGAATTCCACGTCGAACAGAGAGAGGTGTGCGTCGTTGCAACAACGAGACGCCGAATCCAGGCCAGACCCCAGCGACAGTCGTTGCAACGCGGCGATGCTGAATCAGCGTCGGTGTGATGCAGCGGTGCCGATCACCACGGGCGACCGTCCCAGAGCGGTTGGACGCCGCCGATGAAGTTGAAGTTCCATCGCTGTTGGTCCCCGCCGTTCCACGGCCACTGGACCACGTCGTCTCCGTCAGCGGTCCCGGCGTTGTACACCTCGGCTACATCACCAGTCGCAACGCTTTCGATGCGGTAGGTGCCGTCTCCGTTATCAATGATGTTCCACTTCTGGGCGGCACCGGTGAACCACGGCCACTGTTGGAGACTCGCACCGTCCGTGGTCGTCCCGTCCGGGACGTCGAGTGCGCGGTTGCTGTTCTCGTTGACGATGCGGTACTCGCCGCCACCGATGTACTCGACCCACCATCGCTGGCAGGTGCAGTCGTTTGCGGCCCACTGCCGAACGTTCGCCCCGTCGCTCGTACTGGCATCTGCGACCTCCATCACCTTCCCGCTGTTGACGTTCTGAATCTCGTAGATTCCGTCAGCGAGGATGCCGCTGTCGTTGGTGTTCGGTTCGACCGACTGAAGGCTGGGCGTCTTATCCCCGGCGATGACGGGCCAATCGTTGTCCGTCCACTCGACGCGGTCGATGAAGAACTGCCGGGCCGGAACGCCGTCTACGTACTCCGGACCAGTACGGTCGTAGGCGTGATACACGAACCAGTCCTGCCCGTTGTCATCCGTGGTGATGTCCCCGTGGGCGGGCGCGACGAACCGACCGTTCGAGGTGAGTTGCGCGATGCCGGCGTTGTCGCTGTTGTAGCTCATCATGTCCGTGCCGGACACGTCGGTGTACGGCCCGAAGAAGTTCGTCGACCGGCCGACTTCGACCTCGTAGGTGCTGCTGTAGCCGTTACAGCAGGTCCCGGTTGCGACAAACAGGTACCAGTAGCCGTTGCGGTAGAAGACCGTCGCCCCCTCGTAGGCGTCACCGGCGACCTGTTGGAGCGTTTCTGGCTTCCAGTCCTGGAGGTCCGAGGTGAGTTCCATCAGATAGATTCCCTGGAAACTCCCCCAGAACAGATACGGCGTGCCGTTGTAATTGACGAAGTATCCGTCGATGGACCCGCCACCGGCGTGGTCGTTGTCGCCGATAATCTGGCCGTAGTCAGTGAAGGGGCCGTCCGGCGTGTCGGACTTTGCGAGGCCGATGCCGAACTCACCGCTCTCCCACGGGCGGGGTGAAAGCGAGTAGAACATCACCCACTCTCCGTCGTAGTAGTGGATGTCCGGTGCCCAGATGGAGCCGTACGTCCAGCCCGGACGGGAGTCGAAGGCTTCCCCGACGTAAGTCCACTCGTGGAGGTTGTCAGAGCGCAGAATCGGGATGAGCAACTCGTCGGAGTCGTTGTTCCGATTCATGTTCGTTCCGTAGGCCCACCAGGTTCCGTCTCCCGCCCGATGAATCGTGGGGTCGGGGAAGTGAGGGCCGTACAGGGCGTTGTGATAGTGTGTCGAATCGTCCGTCGTCGCAGAGACTGACCCGCTCCCCGCCACTGCAAGAGTCGAGCCGAGAGCGCCGATACCGATGCTTTTCAAGACGTTCCGCCTGTTCAATCCACTGTCATTTTCTGGCATGCAACTGCCAAAATATAGACACACATACATAATGCTTTTTGCTGTTATTATCTGGTTCGTTGCTTCCGGCTTCGGTTGAACACGATTGTGGAACCAGCTTCTCGAACGACAGACGCAGGAAGACCACATCATGAGCCACGAGACGAGAGCGACCAAAATAGCAGGTATCAAACACGGTGTGATTACGGGCCTACTCGGCTAGTGAGTAACAAGCAGTCACCTACCAGATAATACTCGGCACATGTTCTATTGGTTCTATGTGATACTGCCATTAGAATTAAGTTAATTGTATATGATTATAGTTTGACGGTCGTAGTTCCTCAACTGCGCGTCAGGAAGGCGGTTGACGAGCGTTCTAGACCTCCTACCGCACATCGAAACACCATGACACACTCAAATCAGCGGAAGACAGGTATCGAACAGTCACCCGATAGTCGGCTCACTCCGACGCGACGGAAGTTCTTGCAGGCGACCGGAATGGCCGCGGTAGCCATGGGAGCAAGTTCGCAATCCGGTGCCGCAACAGCGATGAACGTGCCAAGCGCCCCGGGTCGGATTTCGAATCTCGCGGCGTACCTCGAAGACCCCGAAACGGTTGCCGAGAACGTCGAGCCGACGCACGTTACGACCGCCGTTCCCTACGGGTCCGTGCACGCGGCCCGAACGGCGGACGAACCGTTTACCGAACTCGAATCGCGATTCGCGGAGTCGGAGTACGTCCAACTACTCAACGGGGAGTGGCAGTTCGCGTTCCACGAGAAGCCTGCCGACCTTCCCGACTCGTACGACAGCCTTGCGAGCGACGAGTGGGGTTCGATAGACGTTCCCGGTGTTTGGCAGACGCAGGGCTACGGTCAGCGAATTTACGCTAACAATGCCATCACGTGGGAAGCCTACGAGCCGAACCAAGATGGCGATTTAGTGCCCGACGAAAACGGCACCGTCGACGTCCCGGGAATCGACGACGACGGCCTCAACCCCGTCGGCACGTACCGACGGTCGTTCGCAGTGCCAGAGGCGTGGGACGGCCGCGAGACGTTCCTCCACTTCGAAGGCGTCAAGCAGGCCTTCTTCGTGTGGGTCGACGGCGAGTACGTCGGCTTCCGGACGGGGTCGATGACGCCCGCCGAGTTCGACGTCAGCGACCACGTCGAGGCCGGCGGAGACCACCAGGTTACAGTGCAGGTGTATCACTGGTCCGACAGCGAGGCGCTGGAGACGATCGACATGTTCCGGTACGCCGGCATCTTCCGAAGCGTCTACTTGTTCGCGACGCCGACGGTCCACCTCAGGGACTTCTACGCGCGCACCGACCTCGACGACGACTACGAGGACGGCGAACTTCGTATCGACGCCGAAATCGCGAACTACGGCGATGCGCCCGCGGGAGAGTACGAGGTGCGCGCGCACCTCTACGAGACCTCCCGCACGAAACCGGGCCGCGGACCGCCGCGTGAGAACGGGACGAACGCAGCAGGTCGAGACAACGGGAAGCAGAAGGGCCGCAAGGAACCTCAGGGACGCGGCCCACCGGACAACACCGGTCGCGGCCGCGGGCCGCCGCGCGGGCGCAAGGTCACGACCCTCTCGTCGACCGCGACTGTGGACGAAGACGGAGCGGTAGTCACGCTCGATACCGACGTAACGGACCCTGCAAAGTGGTCGGCCGAGCATCCGAACCTCTATCAGCTCGCGCTGGAGCTCGCGCCCGTCGGCGGCGAGCCGACGGAGGCGATGCTGGAGAAAGTCGGCTTCCGGACCTACGAGACGACCCGCGGACGACACGGTGCCGAAGTTCTGGTCAACGGCGAGTCAGTCGATATTCAGGGCGTGAACCGCCACGAGACCGACCCCGACTTCGGGCGGACAGTACCAATCGAGCGCGTTCGGGAGGATATCGAGACGATGCGACGGTTCAACATCAACGCGGTCCGAACCTCTCACTACCCGAACGACCCGTCGCTGTACCGACTCGCGGACGAGTACGGCCTCTACCTGCAGGACGAAGTCTGCGTCGAGACCCACTGGTGGGAGGGACTGCTCGCGAACACCGAAGTCTACCACGACCAGGCGGTCGCGCAGTTCCGCCGAATGGTGCTTCGAGACCGAAATCACGCCTCGATTTTCAGTTGGTCGACCGGCAACGAGGCCGGGACTGGTGCCGAGCACCTCGAAATGGCGTCGCTAGCAGCCGACTCTGACGAGTACATCCCTGAGGATACCGCCGACGTCAGCGGCGTCGAAACCGTCGAGTCGTTCGACGGAGCCGCCGAGGGGCTGGCGTCCGACCGCTTGCTCTATCACCAACCGAACGGCGGCGGCTGGAACGTCGAGTACAGCGACATGCTCGGGCCGCGGTACGCCGACATCGGGACGTTGCTGTCGGTCGGCGACGGGTCGTACATCGGTGACGGACTCCGTCCCGTCGTGATGGGCGAGTACAACCACGCGATGGGCAACAGCCTGGGACTCGTCCACGAGATGTGGAACGAGTATATCAAGCCGCCAGTCCGGGAAGCGACCGACCGGGCAGGCGCCGACATCCCCGGTGTGCTCGTCGGGTCGCCGGATGTCGTTCCCGGGCCGGACGCGGCACCGGGTGGGAACACCGACGGGGCGGTCGAACTCGGCGCGGGCGACGCGATTGAAATCCGACGAACCCCCGAACTCGAACACGACGGTGAGTTCACGGTCGGCGCGACGGTTTCCGTCGATGAGGGAACCAGCAGGGGTGACGCACCCATCGTCGTCGACGAAGGCAGATACGCGCTGTCGCTTTCGGACGGTGAAATCGAATTCTCGGTCGGCGGCGGTGAGGGTACGGTCACAGCCCCAATTTCCGATGGCAGTCTCGACGATTGGACAACCGTCGTCGGCGTCGCTGACTCGAACGCGCTCGCGATTTACGTCGACGGTTCGCGCGCGGGCACAGCGAATCACTCCGTCTCGGGACTTCCTGCTGGTTCGGAGCCAGTCCGAGTCGGTGGCGAGGCCAACTTCACGGTCGACAGCGTCGGCATCTACGACCGCGCTGTGAACCCCGAGGAGACGAGCGATGCCGACGGCGAGCGAACGGACGGCGCTCTCGTCGCGTACGACTTCGCCGACCTGCTGCGAGACAAGAGTCTCGTCGGCGGGTTCGTCTGGGACTGGGTCAATCAGGACCTGAACGACACCACGGCGGACGGCGAGCCGTTCCAGTTCTACCACAGCGACGGCCCCGACGGGGCGTTCTGTCTCAACGGATTGGTCTGGTCCGACCGAGACCCACAACCCGAACTGTGGCAACTCAAACACAGCCATCAGCCGGTCGGTGTCGCCGACGCCGACGTTGCGGTGGGCGAGATTTACATCTCGAACCGCTACAACTTCACGTCCCTCGACGGCGTTGAGGGTCGGTGGGAACTGACCGCAGACGGCGAAACGCTCCGTTCCGGTGGCTTCGATGTCGACATCAGTCCGGGCGAGACCCGCCGCGTCAGCCTCCCCGTCGAAGCGCCGTCGAATCCCGGGGCGGGCGTCGAGTGCCGGCTAACGGTGCGATTCACACTCGCGGAAAGCACCGTGTACGCCGATGCTGGTCACGAAGTCGCGTTCGAACAGTTAGAAGTTCCCGTCGATGCGCCCGAACCGGAGTCCGCGTCGCTCGAGTCGATGGGACCGCTGTCGGTCGATAAAGCCGGCGATGTCACCATCTCCGGTGACGGCTTCGAGTACGTCGTTGCCGACGACACGGGAACGCTGTCTTCGATGGCATACGAGGGAGCCGAACTACTCGAACGCGGCCCGCTGTTCAATTCGTGGCGCGCCCCGGTCATGAACGAGATTCAACAGTGGGGAAGCTCCCCCGCGCTCTCGTGGTACGAGGCGGGTCTCGACGAACTGACGCACTCCGTCGAGTCGGTCGACGTCGAGCGCCGCGACGAGTCGCTCGTCGAGGTCGCAGTCGAGGGCTTCGCCGAGGGGGCCGAACCGGCCAGTCGGCTGGAGACGCCGGACCACTCCGAACACGACAACGACGGCGTCCTCGCGGGTGAAGCCGAAGTCGTCGAGGGGGCCGACGGGCAGGCCGTCGAGTTCACGAACGACAGCACGCTCTCGCTCGGGCAATCAGAGAGCCTCGACATCACCGACGCGGGACTCACAATCGAGTTCTGGGTCCACCCCGGCGAGCCACAGGACGGTGGCGCGGCGCAGGTCTACGTCTCCAAGGGCGGACGACAGTATCTACTCAAGCGCCGTGAGAGCGGTCGTGACGGGTATCTGGAGTTCGTGTTCAACGCCGACGGCTGGCACGTCGCCGACGGACCGGTTCCGGACGACTGGACCGAGGGTTGGCACCACGTCGCCGGCGTCTGGGACGGCAGCGAGATGACGCTGTTCGTCGACGGAGAACGCCTCGGAAGCGGCACCTACGAAGGGACGCTGCAACACATCGACGCGCCGACGCAGGTCGGTTCGAGCGTCGCGGACGGAACCGCACTAGACGAGGTACGCATCTACGACCGTGCGCTCTCCGAAGACGAACTCGGGGCGCTCGCGACGGACACGCCGCTCGACGGCGCTGTAGCGTGGTTGCCGCTCGACGAGTTCGACAGCGTCGAAGACGCGAACGGTCCGGGCTTCGCCACCAACTACCACTACCGAGTCTACGGGAGCGGCGATGTCGCTATCGACGTCGAAGCCCATCCCAACGAGGGACTCCGCGACACGGTCAGTGGTTGGCTTCCGAAGGTCGGCGTTCAACTCGAACTCCCGGAGCGATTCGGTGACTTCGAGTGGTACGGTCGCGGCGAACTGGAGACCTATCCCGACCGCAAGTGGGGTGTTCCAATCGGGTGCTACGAGGGGTCTGTCGACGAACAGTACGTCCCCTACCTCCCACCGACCGACAACGGGAACAAAGCACAGACGCGGTGGGCGACGCTCTCAGACGGTGAGGTGTCCCTCCTCGGGACGTTCGGGGACGAGGATGCGAACGTCAGCCTCGAACAGTGGGCGAATCTCACGGCGGCCGAACACCAGTACGAACTGGAGGAACGCGGGTCCGTCGGACTCAACCTCGACCATCGGGTGACTGGTCTCGGCGGAACCCCGACTAACCCGCTCGACCGGTATCAGGTCCCGGTCGAATCGACCACGTTCAGCGTCGTCCTTCGACCGTTCGACCCCAACGACGACGACCCGATGGCGCTTGCGAACCGACGACTCCCCGGCGCACAGGAGTAGCGTTCGGGCCTCGGCCCTCGGTGCTCGTTTTCCCACCCGTGACGACAGGGGAAACGTTGCAAACTCGGCACTGAGAACCGAACCGGATTCAGGAATCGACCCGAACGTCGCAGAGCAAACAGTCGCGTCGGTATCCCCGGCTGTTCAACTCGATACCGTTCGCTGCATCTCTCAACTGCAGTTCGGTCTGTTGTTCGGTCTGCTGTTCAGCCTGCCAATCGGTCTTCTCACCGCGACGCTGACCGAGCCGCCACAACTGTTACCAACAAGCATTATATACCCACCATCTGTACGATAGAAGACATGACTAAACGTCATGGAAGCAATAATATCGATAGACGGACAGTACTCAAATCGCTCGGCGCGGGTGCGGTGGCGACCGTCGGCGGCCTCGGACTAAGCGGGACGGCCAGTGCGGACGAGAGTTCCACGCACTACCACAACCCGGTCGGGCCGATCGGTTTCGGCGACGTATCGATCATCGAGGACAACGGGACCTACTACGCCTACGGAACGGAGACACCCCAAGACATTATCCCCATCGCGGAGTCGACGGACATGTACAACTGGTCGTACATCGCACCGGCGCTCACGGAGACGCCGGGCTGGCACCCCACGGAGTCAGACCCGGGCTGCTGGGCACCCGACGTCCGATACCACAACGGCCAGTACCACCTCTACTATTCGCTGTCGGTCTGGGGGAGTGACAACGCGGGAATCGGCCTAGCCACCTCAGACACACCCGACGGCCCCTTCAGCGACCAGGGACCGGTGATCGAAAGCGGCGACCTCGACCTGACGAACTGCATCGACGCGGACACGGTTATCGTCGACGGCCAGCCGTGGCTGGTCTGGGGCAGTTACGAGGGCCTCTACGCCGTCCAGATGAACGACGCGATGGACGACATCGTCCCCGGCACCGAGTTCCAGATGGCGGGCCAGATGATCGAGGGGCCGGTGATGCTCCAAGACAACGGGTACTGGTACCTCTTTTACTCCTCGGGGCAGTGCTGTGAGGGGTACGACAGCACCTATCGCCTCGAATGCGGCCGCGCGACGTCGTTCACGGGACCGTACTACAACCAGAACGGCACGGACCTGCGGGACCTCACCGAGACCCACCAGGGCGTCCCGATTCTGGAGGGCAACAGCGAGTTCACCGGTCCAGGCCACAACGACGTCTTCCAGGGCCCCGACGGCGACTGGTGGTGTTTCTACCACGTGGAGGCGACCGCCGACGACGAGACGCGCTACATGATGCAAGACCGCATCGAGTGGGACAACAACGACTGGCCGGTCATCGCCTGCAACGGCGTGCCGAGCAGCGAGGCCCCCGTCCCCGGCGAGCCCTCGGGCTGTGAGAGCGGTCCCATTTCGGACGGAACCTACCACATCGCGAATGCCAACAGCGGCAAACTGCTCGAAGTGGCCGACGCCGGAACGGCCGACGGCGACAACGTGCGCCAGTACGCCGACACCGGGAGCACGTGTCAGGACTGGGACGTCACGGCGAACGGTGACGGAACCTACGCGATCACGAACGTCAACAGCGGCCTCTGGCTGGAGGTTGCGAGCGCCGGCACGGCAGAGGGTGACAACATCCAGCAGTACAGCAACACCACCAATCCGACTCAGGCCTGGACTATCGAAGACGCGGGCGGCGGTGAGTACCGCCTCGTCAACGCGAACAGCGGGCTGCTCGCCGAAGTGGCGAACGCGGGCACCGCCGACGGCGACAACGTCCAGCAGTGGAGCGACAACGGCGGCGCACACCAGCGGTGGACGTTCACCTCGGTCTAATCGAGCGACCGACCAGACTCACAGCACGGCATCGCCGCCGGCGACGTACAGCAGGTGGCTGGTGACGAACGACGCGTCGTCGCAGGCGACAAAAAGGCGGACTCAGCCACGTCCCCGGACGGTTCGGACCGCTCCATCGGCCACGGCTTTTTTGCAACGTTCAGTTCGGTGTCTGACTCGGTCGTGTCGTCGGAGCCGACCTCCCCGTGACCATCTCCGGAGTCCACAGCAGCTCACTGCCGAGCGACGGACAAAAAAAGCCACCAAGAGAGTACGCGGTTGTGGTCTCGGTGCGTGCATCGCTTCCGTTTGACGCTTGGTTTCGACGGCCGAAATTCACGCGAGCGGAACGATAGTCGAGAAGACGAGCACCGAAGCGATTCCCGTGACCGAGATAATCGTCGTCAGCGCCGTCCACGTTTTCAGCGTCTCCATCTGCGTCAGACCGCCGATCTCCTTCATCAGCCAGAAGCCGGAGTCGTTGTACCACGAACAGATGATGCCGCCCGAGCCGATCGCCATAACGAGGTACGCGGGGTGTACGCTGAGCTGGCTCGTCAGCGGTGCCATGATACCCGCGGTCGTCAGCATCGCGGCCGTTGCCGACCCCTGTGCGATGCGGACGATAGCGGCGATAAGCCACGCGGTCACCAGCAGTCCGATACCAATCCCACGGAGGCTATCGGCGATGTACGGGCCGATTCCCGACGCGGCGAGCAGCGCGCCGAACGCGCCACCCATCGCGGTGATTGCAGCGATGTTCCCACCGCTCTTGAGCGCCTCAGTAAGCTCGTCTTCCCACAGCGAACGCGAGAGGTCGGACCAGCGGAGGTACGTGAGCGCCGCTGTAAGCCCAGCGAGCGTCATGGCGACGTTCTTGTCTCCGATAAATGCGATTCCTGGTCTGACGACCGCGAGCGACGGATAGAGCGGTTCGAGCGTGTTGAGAATCGTAAGCGAACTCACTAACACGACCGCGAGGACGATCGGGAGCGCGGCCTCGAACGTCCCCGGAAGCGAGCTACTGCTCTGCTGTGCCCGTTCTTCGAGTTCTTCGGTCGTCGTCCCCATCGAGTCTCGCAGCGGAATCTCCATCCGAGCGTTGGCCCAATGGCCGAAGACGAGCCCGGACATCGTCGCCGAAGGAATCGCGACGGCCACACCGACAGCCATCGTCATGGCGAGGTCGACGCCGACTTGACTAGCGACTGCCAGCGGCCCCGGGGTCGGCGGAATGAACACGTGCGCCGCAGAGCCGCCGGCGCCCACGGCGATGAGATACAACGCGTAGTTCTTTCCGCGGCGTGCACGCATCGAGCGGGCGAGCGGCGCTAAGAGGAACAGGACGCTGTCGAAGAACACCGGAATCGAGAGGACCGTACTGCTCCCCCACAGCGCAAATTCCGAGTTCTCCCGCCCGACGAGTGATTGAAACGTCCGCACGATACGTTGAGCGGACCCACTTTCCAGCATCGACTTGCCGATGATTGCCGCCATGAGGATGGGAATACCGATACCTTCCATCCCGTTTCCGAACGCCGCTGCCGTTCTCGTCGCCGCATCGACGAGCGCGAAGTCCGAGACGAACACCGAGTTGACGATGCCGACGGAGAACGCGGCGAGCCCTAACCCCACGAACGCGGGGAGGTCCCACACGACGAGGAACAGTACAACTAGTATGAGCCCGACTACGAACGTAAGTAGCGGACTATGGACGAACTCCACCGTCATGATCCGTCCTCGAATCAATCATATTAGTTAATAATTGTTACTATGTGTCAATGCTTGGTTGTGTATACAGTTGGGAGGAATACAACGTTCTCTGAGGGAGTCTACGACGTCGCTGCCCTAGTTTCTTCAAAGGAGGCCCACGTGGAGACGGTATGGAACGAGTCCTAGCCGTCGTAGACCCGTCGGAGATCTCGAAGAAGGTCGTCCGCGAGGCCGGTTCGATCGCCGAACAGATGAATGCCGAAATGGTCCTCATCCACGTGACGACGGAAGACGAGTACAAAGCCCGACGCGGGACGATGGAGACGCTCCTGAGTTCCTCGAGGAGTTACACACACGACGACGCGCGAGAGGGGGCGACGAAGTTCGCTCAAGACCTCGGACGCGAAGTGCTCGCTGATTTCGAGGTGGAGTACCGGGCGGTCGGGTCCCTCGGCGACAAGGCCACTGAAGTACTCGATGCGGCAGTCGAAAACGAGTGCGACCACATCTTCCTCTCAGGGCGTCAACGGTCGCCGACGGGTAAGGCCATCTTCGGTGACACCACGCAGCGAGTCATCCTCGAGTTCGACGGATTCGTCACCGTCACCACTCGGTGAACCTCGTCTCCCGGAGTCGTCAGTGAGTACCGCTTGCCCGACGAGAGAGCTCAACCGCGCACTGTTCGGTTGGTGAAGTACGCACGTGAGCAGACGGATCACTACCGATTCTGTTCTTTTTCGAGACCCCGCTAGCCGACTCACGCGAAATTGAAAGCGACCCTCGACTAGCGGCACGGATTGCCACATCTCGTTTGCTATCTGAGAATTTTTATTGGCTACACACAGATAAGCGTTACATAATTATATGTGTAATAGAATGGGCGAATTTTATTCGAATATCGGTATTTTAGGCGCTGAAGAGGCCGCTGCGTCGAGAGTTCCAATACGTGCAGGAAGACAGAATGCATCAGATCCTTCGACCGTACCTATCGGCACGTCCCCACGAGCAACGAGCTCGCTTGGTGAGTTATCACAGAGATGGTGGAGTCGCGAATAAGGCGCTACAGAGACCGGTTTCGGCCACGCGCGAACTCGTGGCCTCGGACGAGGGGTCACGAGTGGGCGCAGAGCCCCGCTCTGAGGGGTGCCGTACCCGTATCGAATCTCGGATGGTCGTTCTGAGGGGAAGAACGGTCGAGATACCGCGAGTCGGCGTGTTGTGACCCTCAGAACGCGTACACCCACCGGGGAGAAACTAACCGACAGCAAACTCCCGTCGCGTAGTCGGCAAAAGACCGCGAAGGCTTGACCGCTGTCCGAGGCTTTTTCTCGCCGTGTCGTACATAGTCGCTATGGACACGGACCCCCGCACGGAAGTCGCAATCGATGCCGCGAAGAGAGGTGCCGACCACGCGTCGGCGCGTTTCAGAACCGAACTCGATATCGAGCAGAAAGGCGACGCGATAGACCTCGTCACGGAAGTCGACCGCGAGACACAACGCCGGGTCATCTCGACGATTAGAGAGCGCTTCCCCGACGACGCGGTCGTCGGCGAGGAGGAAGACGAACTGAAGACCGTCCCCGAGTCGGGATACGCCTGGATTATCGACCCGATAGACGGGACGCAAAACTACACACGGGGGGCCCGCGAGTGGGTGACGAGCGTCGCCGTCGTCAAAGACCAGACTCCGATTGCGGCGGTGAACGTCTCTCCCGAGACGGGAGACACCTACATCGCCACGGAGGAGGGAGTCGAGCGGAACGGACGACCAATCTCCGTCAACGACGAGTCGAACACCAGCGCGTTTCTCGTCTCCTCGACGCTCCGGTATCAGGACGGTGACCGACCGGGAATCGAACGGCTCGCGGGGGACATCTTCGGTACGTTCGGCGAGATGCGGAAACTCGGGACGACGCAACTGACGCTCTCGCGACTCGCCGACGGGTCGATAGACGCGGTCGTCGGACTCGACGAACACCCGAACGCGTGGGACACCGTGGCCGGGGTCTACCTAGTCAAGCGCGCGGGCGGAACGGTAACCGACCTCCACGGAAACAACTGGGGACCGGGACAGCCGGGTCTCGTCGCGTCGAACGGGCGCGCACACGACGAGGTGCTCGAAGCGGCGCAGGCGGCGTTCGAGGCGACGCAGTAGTCGCATCCTCCGGCGCAACCACCCACAGCACCCGACGACCGGACAGAGTTCGTGACGGGCGGATTCGGGCAGTTGAATTACATAGTTATGTCTGTAATGGAGATGGGCGGCTCCGCGTTGACTGAATGCGTACTCGGACGCGGTCGTCGCGAGAGTCTAATTTTCTTGTCACGAGAGCGTGCGCGTGCGTTCACCGCGAACTAACCGATGACAGCGAGCGGAACGACGACGCTCGACACACGGCACGGAGAGAAGTGGTCGTGTTGCCCGGTGTCGCCAGCCACACTTAAACGTTCACGCGTCCGAAAACTGTGGCGAGAGTGGCGGTTTCAGGCGCTTATTCGTCCGTAAAACCGAACCTCACACGTCTCGGGACACGCGACGTTCCCGTTTTCCGAATACGTATATAGAGATGAGCCAGTTCTCCCCGGATGAACGGATAATTACAACACCTACTGTTCGTAATCATCTCATAGAAGTGTGTTAACTATTGACAATCTAGAGATCTACGTATAAATGTTCGACTTTCCGGAACATCCTGAATCGCCGAGCAGTCGGGACAGGTCGTGTCGAGCGAGCGTTCAGTCCCGGTATCGCGGGTACCTGCTGACACGGCCGCCCCAACAAACGGAGGTACATCTTTAACCCCTGACCGTGGATTCCCCTCCATGAATAGACACGACCCGTCCGGCGTGCTCAAGACGACCGCCGCCTCGTTGGCGCTCGTCGACCACATCCTCGAACTGGAGGGGGCGACGATGAGCGAGTTGGTCGAGGCGACCGACCTCGCGAAGAGCACCGTCCACGCTCACCTGAAGACGCTCGCGGAGTACGGCTACGTCGTGAACATCGACAACGAGTACCAGCTGGGAGCGAAGTTCTGTCATCTCGGCGACTACGTCAGGACGCGCAAAGACTACTACCGGGTCGCTCAGGAGACCGTCTCGTGGCTCGACAACGAGTCGTCGATGGACGCGGACTTCGCGGTCGAAGAACACGGCCGCATCGTCTCGTTGTACGGCGACCTCGAATTCGCGAACTCCCCGCGGTTTCTCATCGACGGCAGTCCGTTCCACGTCCACACGACGAGTTCGGGGAAGGCGATTATCGCCGAGTACCCGGAGACCCGAGTGCGGGACATCATCGACCGCTGGGGACTGCCTGCGGCGACGGACGCCTCCATCACGACCGAAGACGAACTGTTCGCAGAGCTGGCGACCGTCCGCGAGCAGGGATACGCCGAGAACAGCGGCGAGGCGGTCGAAGGCTTTTGGGCCATCGGGAAGGCCGTGAAGTCGCCGCGGGGCGAGGTGTACGGGTCGCTGAACCTGAGCGGTCCCGCCTACGTCATCGACGAGGAGACGCGGGCGACGCAGGCCGAACTGCTCGAACGCGCCGCCGAGCGATTCGAACAGGGCATCGCGGAGCTATACCAGACTCCGGCGGGCGAAACGGACGAAGAGTGAGAAGCGGGGGGAGAGAGACGGAGAATTCGTCGGGCGAAGGGGTACTCAGACGCGTTACGCCGGGACGTTCCCGGACGGAACGACGCCGTCGTCAGTCCACCCGCGACGCTCGTAGTACGCTTCGAGCGCCGCCTCGAACCCGTCTAACTCGTCGGCGTACGGGAGCGTGTCGTCGCCGCGGTCGAAGCCGCGCTGGTTGTTGAAGTGCCGTTCGAGCGTGACGATGCGGTCGCCGACGGCCAGCAGGTCCTCGAAGTCGGCACCGAACAGCATCTCGTAGCGCTCGGGGGTCATGAAGTCCCGCGAGAACTTACAGACGATGCCGCTGTCGTTGAGCGCCATCTGGTTTTCCTTCTCGATGAGGCGCTTGGGCTTGCCCTCGAAGCCCTCCGGCGGGTAGGCGTCGTCCTTGCCGACGAGCGGGTACTCCTGCGAGTAGAACACCGCGTACATGTGGTCCGCGCCACGGTTGGCGACGGCGTACGACAGGCCCTGTCCGTGGAGGACGCGCCCCTCGTGGGCGGCGAAGTCCATCCCCTTGACCGTCCAGTTCTCCACGCCGAGGTCGTCGTGCACGCGGGCGATACCCTCGGCGAGGTCGTCGCCGACGCCCTCCCGGAGCGCGATTTTCTCCACGAGGTCGTGGATGAGGTCGGTGTTGCCGAACTCGTCTTCGCTGGCGAGGTAGGCCGCGACGGTGTTGCCGGCCGAGATGGCGTCGAGGCCGTAGCGGTCGCACAGTTCGTTCGACTTCATCACCTCGACGATGTCGTCGACGCCGGAGTTCGACCCGAACGCCATGGTGACTTCGAACTCGGGCCCCTCGGTCTCGACGCCCGCTTCCTCGTCTTTCGTGGGGAGTTTGCACGCGAACGCGCAGGCCGAGCAGGTTCCCTTCTTGTACTTCTTCTTCTCGATGGCGTCGCCGTTGATGCCCTCTGCACCCTCGAAGTGGCGCTCGGAGAAGTAGTACGACGGGAGGCCGTCCATCTCGTTGGCGAGGTCCAGCACGGCGACGGTTCCCTGTCGCTTCATGATGTGGTCGTCGGTGGCGGCCTCCCGGTGAATTTCCATCTGTGACGACGGAATCTCGATGTCGGGCGCGGAGTCGCCGCCGAAGGTGAGCGCCTTCACGTTCTTCGACCCGAGGACGGCACCGAGGCCGCCGCGGCCGAACGCGCGCTCCTCGCTCGTCATGATGGAGGCGAAGCGCACGAGGTTCTCGCCGGCGGGGCCGACGACCATCGTCCGGTCGGCTTCGATGCCGTGTTCGTCGTCGAGGTACGCGACCGTCTCGGGGACCGTCGCGCCGGCGAGGTCCGGGACGGACTCGAACTCGACGCCCTCGTCTGTGACGTGGAGGACGACCAGTTCGTCGCTCGCGCCCTCGAGTTCGACCGCCGAGTAGCCCGCGTCAGCGAAGTTCCGCGAGACGAACCCGCCCGCGTTCGACGAACAAAGGCCGCCGGTCAGCGGCGAGACGCTGGTGCAGTTCGTCCGGCCGGTGAAGCTCATGTTCGACGCCTGCATCGGACCGGTACTGAAGTAGACCCGGTTCTCCGGGCTGAACGGGTCCACGTCGAAGGGGACGCGCTCGTGAGCGAGTCGGGTGGCGACCCCGCGGCCACCGACGTACGATTCGAGAATCTCGTCGATGTCTTCCGTCCGGCTCGTTTTGTCTCCCAAGTCGACCGTGAGCAGCGGACCTTTTGCGTGTAACATTAGAAAAAGAAGGGCTTGCCTCGCACAAATCCATTGTGGTTACTGTTACGTAGCTAACTGGACCGCCGCGAGGAACCGGACTCGAAACCGAATACTGTGTACGTTATCAATAGGAATCGTGGACAAATTATTTATGACTGTTCTGCATGGGTTGAGGCATGGTCGCAGGTCCACCGATTCACGAGTTGCACTTCGACGACGCGCCGAGCGTGGGCGACGTTCCGGGGCCGAAATCGACGCGACTCCTCGAAAAACAACAGCGAATCGACAGCAGCGCCGTCTCGTACCCTGAGGATATCCCCATCGCGTTCGACAGCGGGAAGGGCGCGACGGTGCGCGACGCCGACGGCAACACCTTCATCGACATGTTCGCCGGTATCGGCGTGTTGAACGTCGGTCACTCGAACCCGTACGTCCTCGACGCGGTCCACGAGCAGACCGATAAGTTCGTCCACACCGTCGACTTCCCGACGGAGGCCCGACTCGACCTCATCGAGAAACTGGACGAAATCGCGCCCGAGGGACTGCGCGGGAACAACCGCGTCGTCTTCGGCGGTCCGACGGGGAGCGACGCC
This sequence comes from Haloferax sp. Atlit-12N, assembly GCF_003383095.1. NCBI lineage: Archaea > Methanobacteriati > Methanobacteriota > Halobacteria > Halobacteriales > Haloferacaceae > Haloferax > Haloferax sp. Atlit-12N. Next base: position 416,937 of record NZ_PSYW01000003.1, on the reverse strand, counting down.
ATCGAGGCGTCTATCAAACTCGCCAAGTACAACACCGAAGGGAGCGGTCTCGTCGCCTTCCGCGGCGCGTACCACGGCGCGACGAGCGGCGCGATGAGCCTCACCGGCAACAAGAAGTTCAAGGGGGACTACTCACCGCTGCTCCCCGACGTGGTCCACGCGCCCTACCCGAACACTATCGAGATGGGCAAGGGACCGCAAGAGGCGGTGGACCACTGTCTCGAAGAGGTCAAGGCCATCTTCGAGGACCCCTACGGCGGCCTCGCCAACCCGGCTGGTATCTTCGTCGAGCCGATTCAGGGCGAAGGCGGCGTCGTCACCCCGCCGAAGGGCTTCCTGAAGGGCCTCCGCGACATCGCCGACGACAACGACGTGCCGCTCGTGTTCGACGAGATTCAGAGCGGCCTCGGTCGCTCCGGCAAGTGGTGGGCCAGCGAGTGGTACGGTGTCACGCCGGACGTGATGACCTCGGCGAAGGCGCTCGGCGGGACCGGCTTCCCGCTGTCGGCGACTATCTACCACGAGGACCTCGATACGTGGGGGTCGGGCGACCACGCGGGCACCTACCGCGGCCACGTCGTCGGGATGCGCGCCGGCACCCGCGCCATCGAGTACATTCAGGAGCACGACCTCCTCGCGCACGCCCGCGACCTCGGCCAGTACATCCGCGGACGGCTCTCCGAAGTCGCAGAAGACAACCCGCGAATCGTGGACGTTCGCGGGAAGGGGCTGTTCATCGGCGCGGAGTTCGTCGACGCCGACGGCAACCCCGACGGCGACGCGGCCGACGCGCTCCAGCAGTACTGCTTCGAGCGCGGCGTGCTGGTGTGGAAGGCCGGCCGGCACGGCAACATCCTGCGCCTGCTCCCGCCGCTCGTGCTCACCCGCGACCTCGCGGAGACGGCGCTCGACGTCATCACCGATGGCATCGAGGCGGTCACGGCCGAAACGCAACGAGTCTAATCACGGTCACACACCACGATGCCACCCGAACGAGTCATCACGGACGACGCCCCGCGCACGGACAACCCCTACTCGCAGGGCGTCGTCGCCGGCGACACGCTCTACGTCTCGGGCTACGGCCCGGTCGACCCCGAGACGGGCGAGGAGGTCGACGGCGACATCGAGGAACAGACCGATCGCGTACTCGACAACATCGCGGCCGTCGTCTCCGAGGCCGGCGGCGACGGCCTCGACGACGCGGTGAAACTGACGGTGTACGTCACCGACCTCGACGACTACGAGCGAGTGAACGAGGCGTACGGCGCGCGGTTCGACGAGGTGCCGCCGGCCCGCGTCTGCGTCGAGGTCGCGCGACTCCCCGGCGACGTACGCGTCGAGATGGACGCGATAGCGTATCTCGGGTAGGTCGCGGGGCGCGGGGGCGCGGAGGCTCGACCGCGCGACCGCCGGTTTTCGGAGGGCCGGCGAACCGCGGTTCAGTCGTTCAGTTCGTCGACTCGGCGGTCTCGTCGCTCGTTCGCGGCGTCGATTCGCTCGATGAACTCGGACATCTGCGCTTTCATGTCGGCGCGCAGGTCGGTCGCCGAGAAGTCGTCGGACTCCGCGAGGAGCCTGACGAACGCCTGTAGCTCCTCGTCCGTGAGCTGGTCGAACGCGCCGCGTTCGAGCTTGTCGATGACGGCGTCCACGTCGATTTGGCCGACCGGTTCGACGTTGAAATCGACCGTGACCATCCGGTAGTCGGAGCCGGCCAGTTCCTGTTCGGCCTTGTTGACGCCCTCGGCGAGCATGTCCTTGAACGGCGTGTAGTAGCCCATCGTCCCGAGATGGAGGAACGCGAGCATGTCGGTGATGCCCCGGGTGTACGCCTCGCGGTCGGCGGCGTCGGGGTTGAACACCGTCTCGCGGTCGCGGTCTTCGAGCGACTCGAACAGGATGGTGAAATCGAGGATGGCGTTGCGGAGGCGGCGTCGAATCCGGTTGCGCTTCTGTTTTTTCGAGTGGTCGGTGTAGTCGGTCTTCCGGCCGAGCAGGAACTCGCGGTCGCTCGGGGTGAGGATGCCGCGGCCGCGGTCGGCGGCGTAGGCGAGGTCGTCGGTGCCGTCCGTTCCGTCGGCGTCGTTTGCCATATACAGAACGCGTGTACGAATTCGATTAAGCGTTACGAACGGGCCGAAAATTCGGGCGAGACGGGCCGAGAATCCGGGAATTCACGGGTTTCGTCTACAGTTCGTGTGAGCACGCCGGGAGCGCGCGAACGAGGAACCCAGTCAGGAGCGAAGCGCCCGACTGCGACGTGACAATCCACCGAAGGCGAACCGTCCACCGATTTTCGACCGTTTGTAAACGGATTTCGTTCTCGGCGTCACCGATAACCACAAATTTTATTGGTAATGTTTGCACTTGTCGTGACGTGGGACATCACGTAGCATGGTGTCCGTCGGAGCGAGAGTATGTCAGACCACAACACAGCACACGCGTGCAACGGTCGTCGTGACGCACAGTTCGGGGCGCGGGCCTCGGCCAGTCAGTCGGGAGGTGACGACCCCGTCCGGACGGGGTCGAACGGAGCGCTCGCCCACGGGGGGTGTCGGCCGTGAGTTCCGCCGACGGCGCAGTCGGGCGCTTCCTCGACGAAATCGAGCCGGTGGTGTTCGCGTTCGGCGCGGCGATAACGCTGCTCTTCGTCGGCGCGTTCAGCCTCAATCCAGAGGCCTCCTACGACTTCGTCCTCGGGATTCGCCGGTGGATTCTCGCCACGTTCAACTGGTTCTTCCTGTTGGCGATGCTCGGATTCGTCCTGTTCCTAGGCTTCGTGATATTCGGGCCGTGGGGGAACCTAAAGCTCGGTGACGAGGACCCAGAGTACGGCTTCCTGTCGTACTTCGCGATGATGTACTCCGCCGGCCTCGCGGCGGGTATCGTCTTCTGGGGTCCTGCAGAGGCGCTGTTCCACTATTCGACGGTCCCGCCGCTGTACGGGGCCGAGGCCCAGTCTTCGGCGGCGATGCCGCTGGCAGTCCAGTACTCCATTTTCCATTGGAGTCTGACCCAGTGGTCGTGTTTCACCGTGATGGGCCTCGCCATCGGCTACTTCGTCTACAACTACGACGCGCCGCTTCGCGTGTCGGCGGTCCTGACGCCGGTGCTCGGCGCGGACAACGTCGACGGCGCGATAGGGAAACTCGTCGACATCCTCGCCGTGTTCGCGACCCTCGGTGGCGTCGCGACTTCGCTGGGCTTCATCGGGAGCCAGTTCATCACCGGCCTGAACTTCCAGTGGGGAATCCAACTCGGCGACGTGGGGACCATCCTCGTCATCACGGGCATGGTCGTCATCTTCACCGTTTCGTTGGTGCTGGGCGTCGACAAGGGGATTCGCCGGCTCTCGAACTTCAACATGGTCGTGTTCTCCCTGTTGATGCTCGCAACGCTGATATTCGGGCCGACCTTCCGCATCCTCGAACTCGGCACGCAGGCGACCGGCGGCTTCATCGGCGACTTCTTCCAGATGAGCCTGTTCACACAGGCCACCGCGGCCAGTTCTGAGAAGTGGGTCAACGCGTGGACCGTCTTCTACTGGCTCTGGCCGCTGGCGTGGTCGCCCTTCGCGGGCCTGTTCATCGCCCGCATCTCGCGCGGTCGGAGCGTCCGGGAGGTCGCGTTCGCCGGTATCGGCGCGACCTCGCTCGCGACGGTCCCGTGGTTCGCCATCGTCGGCGGCGCGGGCGTCATCATGCAGCACACGGGCGCAGCGAACGTCCTCGGGCCGGTCTCCGAGTACGGCGAAGCGGTCTCGGGATACGTCCTCTTCGGTAACCTCCCCATCGTCGGACCGCTGCTCCTGTTCGGGTTCCTCGTGCTCGTGACGACGTTCTTCGTCACCTCCGCCGACTCGTCCACCCTCGCGGTGTCGATGATGACGACCGGCGGCAAAAAGGAACCGTCCGCGCTCAACCGCATCTTCTGGGCCGTCCTCCAGGGTGCGGTGGCGTCCATCCTGATGGTCGTCGGCGGCGTGAACGCCCTGCAGTCCGCGGCGATTATCACGGGCGCGCCGTTCGCCATCATCTGCGTGATAGCGACGCTCGGACTCATCCGAACCTTCCAAGACGACTACGGAAGCCTCCTCCTCCAAGACGAGACGAACCTCTGGGGGAAATCGGAGTCAAGCGGCGGGCAAGCGCCGGCCGCGAACGTCTCCAGCCACGACGACGACTGACGCCGAATCCAGCCAAATCCAGCCGAACGCGGTTCCGTCCCCGTCTCTGTCCCCATCGCCGTCCGTCTCCATTCGACGAAAACCAGCACCGGCCGAGTCCGCCGCGGTCTCGGACGCGCGGCCGAGCGACGAACCCGCCGCGAACAGTACGGTGTGGTAGTTTCTATGATACCAAGTTTTAATGTACACCATTAACAAATCCTGTGTATGGATCGGGATACCGCAGAGCCGGACGCAGCAGCGCTGCCCGGACCCAACGCCGAGAAGTGGGTCGAGTTCCACCACAAGCACGCCGCGCCCAGCGAGTACTCCCACGAGTTCGTCTGGGACGTGACCGCCGAGGCCGACGGCCCGTTCGTCACCGACGTGGACGGCAACGTCCTCTTGGACTTCACCTGCCACATCGGAGCCGCGCCGCTCGGCTACAACAACGAGAAGGTGCTGTCGAAACTCCGGGAGTTCGACCTCGTCGAGCCGATGAAAATCGCCGGTCAGGACATGTACTTCGGAGCCGGTCCTGACCCCGAGACGGCCGACTTCCCCGGAGCGAGCCACCTGATGGACAAACTCACCGACGTGTCCTCCCACTACGGGATGGACACGGTGTTTCTGTCGAACTCCGGGGCCGAGGCCGTCGAGAACGCGATGAAGATAACGCACAACCACAAGGCCCCGGCGAAGTACGGCTACGCCTTCGAAGGGAGCTTCCACGGGCGGACGCTCGGGACGCTCTCGCTCACGAAGTCGAAGGAGGTCTACACCCGCCACTACCCAGAGGTCGCGGGCATCGAGACGGTGCCGTTCTGCGCGGATTCGGGCTGTTCAGCTGACACCTGCGACTGCGGCTTCTTCGCCGGCGGCGGGTCGCAGTTGCGGAACTCCCTGTCGCCGGAGGGCGGCCACGTCAACCCCGACGAGGTCGCGTTCGCGATTCTCGAACCGATTCAGGGCGTCGGCGGCTACCGCTTCCCGAGCGAGGAGTTCATGGCCGAGGTGGGCGACGTCTGCGACACCTACGATATCCCACTCGTCGTGGACGAGATTCAGTCGGGCGTCGGCCGCACCGGCGAGATGTGGGCCGCCGACCACTACCCCATCGAACCCGACGTCATCGCCAGCGCGAAGGGCCTCCGCGTCGGCGCGACCGTCTCGCGGTCCGACGTGTTCCCGACCGAGAAGAACCGCCTCGGGTCGACGTTCGGCGGCGGCGACCTGCTCGCGTCGATGCAGGGCGCGCTCACGCTCGACGCCATCGAGGAGTACGACCTGCTCGACAACGCGACCGAGCGCGGCCGGCAGGCGAAGGAACTCCTCGCCGACGACGCGCCCGACCACGTGGTCGATATCCGCGGCAAGGGCCTGATGCTCGCCGTCGAGTTCGACACCAAACAGCGCCGCGACGCCGTCGTCGAGGCGGCGCTCGACCGCGGCCTGCTCACCCTCGGCTGTGGGAAAAAGACGATTCGCCTCCTGCCCCCGCTCGACTCCACCGAGCGCGAAATCGAGATGGGCGTGGGCATCTTCTGCGAGGCGATGGACGCCGTGGCGACCGAAGTGGCCGCGTGAGCGTCGGCGTCATCGGCCGAACAGCATCGAAAAGACACGGACCCGAAATGGGTCGTCGTTTTTCTGGACTCCTCAGGCCGACTCAGTAGCGTCGCCGCCGCGCTCGTCCAGCGAGTGCGAAGCGACTTCGACGCCGTCGAGCGCCGAAAGCGAGTCAAGCGCGTCCGCGAGGTGATCCGGCCCGCTCCCGTCGAGTCGGACCTCGACCGGGACCCGGTTCGGCGCGTCGGACGCGGTTCGGGCGGCGCGCTCGACGCTATCGAGTTCGGCTCCCGCGTCGGCGATGGCCTCGGAGAGGTCGCCCAGCACCGCCGGCCAGCCGTCGAGTTCGAGGCGCGCTTCGATGGCGCGCCCGAGCGTCTGCATCCCGACGCGGGTCAGTTCGGCGTGTTCGGAGAGACCGACGTTGCCGCCAGAGACGACGGCCGCGATGCGCTCACCCTCGACGTCGACCGCGCCGGAAAGGAGCGCGGCGACCGGGGCCGCGCCGGCCGGTTCGGCGACCGTCTTCGCTCGCTCGGCGAGGACCGTCGTGGCGACCGCGAGGTCCGTATCGTCGACCGAGACCACGTCGTCGACGCGGTCGCGGACGACCGCGAACGTCCGCTCTAACAGTCGCGCGTCGGCGATGCCCTCGGCGACGGTATCGACCTCCGAGAGCATGCGAATCTCGTCGGCCTCCAGCGAGGGCTTGGCGTGGGCCGCGCCCTCGGGTTGGACGCCGACGACGCGCACGTCGGGGTCGCGCGCCTTCATCGCGGTGGCGATACCCGAGATGAGGCCGCCGCCGCCGATGGAGACGAGAACCGTGTCCACGTCGGGCGCGTCGGCCGCGATTTCTCGCCCGACGGTTCCCTGTCCGGCGATGACGGCCGCGTCGTCGAATGGATGGACGAACTCCAGTCTCTCCTCGTCGGCGAGTTGCAAGGCGTGTTCGTACGACTCCTCGTACAGGTCGCCCTCAACGACGACCTCGGCGCCGTAGCCGCGGGTGGCGTCGATTTTGACCGCCGGCGTGATTTCGGGGACGACGATGGTCGTGTCGATGTCCAGCAGGTCACCCGCGAGTGCGACGCCCTGCGCGTGGTTGCCGGCGCTGGAGGCGACGACCCCCCGTTCGCGCACCGACTCGGGGAGTTGCGCCATCGCGTTGTACGCGCCGCGAATCTTGAACGACCCCGTCCGCTGGACGTTCTCCAGTTTGAGGTCGACCCGCTCGGCCCCGCAGCGGTCGGCTATCGTCCGCGAGCTATCGAGCGGCGTCCGGTGGACCACGCCGTCGAGTCGTTCGTGAGCGTCCGCCACGTCGTCCGCGGTGACGATTTCGGACGCTGGCGGTGCCGACTTGCCGGTGACGCGCCCGTCGCTCATTGGTTCGCTCCCGCGATTTCCGGTACTGACTCGACTCCGGCGACGGAGAGAATCGACCGCGTGAGGACGTCGACGCCGGTTTCGAGGCTTCGTTCGTCCACGTCGAACGTCGCAGTGTGGTGGCTCGTCGGGTGGTCGGTGCCGACGATAGAGTAACACGCGAGGCCGCCGTCGCGCTGGACGCGCTCCATGAGGAACGTCGCGTCCTCGCTCGCGCCGAAGTCGGCGGTCGGCACGACGCGGTCGACGCCGCGCACGCCCTCGGCGGCGTCCGCGACCGTCTCCACGAGCTCGGGGTCGCTGTCGGCCCGCGGGCTCTCGCTGACCACGTCGACCGTCGCCTCGCAGCCGTGCAGTTCGGCCGCCTTCTCGAACCGCCGGCGGAGTTCGGACTTCGCGTACTCCATGAGTTCGGTCGTCTCGCCGCGCGCCTCGGCGACGGCCTCGACCTCGTCGGCGATGACGTTGCTGGCGGTGCCCCCTTCGACCCGGCCGACGTTGACGCGGGTCATCCCGTCGGAGTGCCGCGGGATGCCGTAGACGCTCTCGATGGCGGTGCCGAGCGCGTGGATGGCGTTCGCGCCGGCCTCCGGTTCCTTGCCGGCGTGGGCGGTCGTCCCCTCGATTTCCGCGTCGATGTGGCACATGGCGAGCGGTTTCTCGATGCCGGCGACGACCTCGCCCGTCGGGTGGTCGAGGCCGACGTGGACCGCGAAGAAGTAGTCGATGCCGGCGGCGTACTCGCTTTTCGCCATGGGCGCGCCGCCCCCCGAAATCTCCTCCGCGGGCTGGAAGAACACGACGAGGCGACCCGAAAAGTCGCTTTCCTTGACGGCTTCGAGCGTCGCCAGTCCCCACGTCATGTGGGTGTCGTGGCCGCAGGCGTGCATCGTCTCGCCCATCTCCGAGCGGAATCCCTCGGCGGCGGGATCGTGGCCCGCGTCGTCTGACTCCTCGATGAACAGCCCGTCGATGTCGACCCGGAGGCCGACCGTCGGCCCCTCACCGCGGTCGAGAACGGCGACACAGCCGGTCGTCCCGCCGCGGAGGGGTTCGAGGAGGCCCGGGTCGGTCCCGCGGTCGAGCGCCCGCTCGTACCACTCGTCGAGCCGGTCGTCGCTCGGGACGGCCATCCGGTCGTCGGGGTCGTAGGCGTCCGCGCCGACGGCGAGTTCGTCCACGCCGATGGCGCGCAGTTCCTCGACGAGTCGCGCGGTCGTCTGGAACTCGCACCAGCCCGGTTCCGGGTGGCGGTGGAGGTCTCTGCGAAGCTCCGCTAATCGCGCTCGAACGGCGTCAGCCATGCGTACACGTACCACCCGCCACCCACTTAAGTATAAACGGTATCCGTGGACACCGACTACACAAAAAGACTAAGGGAGCGTCACCCAATCGATGTAGCAACCGCGCCCGCGACGCGCGCGACCTATCACCATGACCGAGACAGACATCGTCGTCCTCCGCGAGGGGACCGAGGGCCTTTCGATGGAATCGTACGCCGACGCGCTCCGCGAGCGCCTCCCGGACCGGACCGTGACGCTCGCCCGGACGCCGAAACAGGAACGTGAACTCGTCGCCGACGCCCGCGTGGTCACGGGCATCACGATAGACGAAGACCTCCTAGACCACGCCGACCGCCTCGAATTGTTCGCCTGCACGTTCGCCGGGACCGACCACGTCCCGATGGACGCGCTCGCGGAACACGGCGTCGCCGTCACCAACGCCGGCGGCATCCACGCGCCCGGAATCGCCGAGCAGGCCATCGGCAACATGCTCGTGTTCGCTCGCCGCCTCCACGAGGGCTGGCGGCGCAAGGAGCGCGCCGAGTGGCGGCACTTCCAGTCCGGCGAGTTCACCGACAGCACGGTGACGATTATCGGCCTCGGCTCCATCGGGCAGGCCGTCGCCCAGCGGTTGCAGGGCTTCGAAGTCGAGACTATCGGCATCCGCTACACCCCGTCGAAGGGCGGGCCGACCGACGAAGTCGCCGGCTTCGAATCCGACGCGATTCACGACGCGCTCTCCCGGAGCGAGTACGTCGTGGTCGCATGTCCGTTGAACGACCTGACCCGCGGGCTCATTGGGGACGCGGAGTTCGCCACGATGCCGACCGGCGCGGTGCTCGTCAACGCCGCCCGCGGCGGCATCGTCGACACCGACGCGCTCGTGTCGGCGCTGCGGTCGAACAAGATTCGTGGGGCCGCGCTCGACGTGACCGACCCCGAGCCGCTTCCCGCGGACCACCCGCTGTGGGGGCTGGAGAACTGCCTCATCACGCCCCACACGGGCGGGCACACGCCGAAACACTGGGACCGCCTCGCCGACATCGTCGCCGGAAACCTCGGGCGGCTCGACGAGGGCGAGGAGCTGGAGAACCAAGTGCTGGCCGCCGAGTCGAACTGACTCCCGATGGCGACGCAGGAACGTCCGGACGACTCCAGCGACGGCCAGCGGACCGACTCGTCCGTCGACCCCAGCGACGACCCGCGCGCCGACTACGACTACGTCGGCGGCGACACCGACCGCGAGGCGCTCGTCCGCGACCTCGAACGCCTCGTCGACGGCGACGTGCGGTTCGACGAGTACACCCGACAGCTGTACGCGACCGACGCGTCGGCGTATGAAGTGCTCCCCGTCGGCGTCGTCATGCCGACTTCGACCGCCGACGTAGCGGCCGTCGTGGAGTACTGCGCCGACCGCGAGATTCCCGTCCTCCCGCGCGGCGGCGGCACGAGCCTCGCGGGACAGGCCGTCAACGAGGCGGTCGTCCTCGACCTCTCGCGACACATGAACGGGGTTCAATCGGTGGACGCCGAGGCGGCGACGGCGACCGCACAAGCCGGGGTCACGCTCGCGGACCTCAATAACTCCGCGGCCGACCATGGTCTCACGTTCGGCCCGGACCCCGCGGCGGGCGACCGGAGCGTCCTCGGAGGCGCTATCGGCAACAACTCTACGGGTGCGCACTCGCTGAAGTACGGCAAGACCGACTACTACGTCGAGGAGTGCGAGGTCGTCCTCGCCGACGGGAGCGTCCACCGCTTCGGCGAGGTGCGCGTGGACGAACTCCGGGAGAAAGCCGACCCCGAGAGCGACGCGTGGGGAGCCGACGGTCCGGGGAGTCCGCTTCTCCCCCGAATCTACGCCGAGGTCGTCCGCGTGCTCGACGAGGAGCAAGATGAAATCGACGCCCGCTACCCGGACCTCAAGCGCAACGTCTCCGGCTACAATCTCGACGCGCTGGTCGATGAGGCCCGCGGGGAGCGCCCGCTGGCCGACGGAACCGGCACCGACCCGAACTGCGAGTCGGGGACCGTGAACCTCGCGCGCCTGCTCGCCGGGAGCGAGGGCACTCTCGCCGTCGTGACCGAGGCGACTGTCTCGCTCGAACCGCTCCCGGAGACGAAGGCGGTCGCGCTCCTCACCTACGAGGACGTGTTCGACGCCGCCGCCGACGTGGCCCCCATCCTCGACCACGACCCGGCGGCGGTCGAACTCATCGACGACGTGCTCATCGACCTCGCGCTCGACACCGCCGAGTTCCACGACGTGGCCGCGTCGCTCCCCGACGGGACCCGCGCGGCCCTGCTGGTCGAGTTCTACGCCGACTCCGACGCGGACGGCCGGCGGAAAGTCGCCGACCTACTGACGGCTCGCGCGCCATCGGTGACGCCGGAGGCGACGCCGTCTTCGGGCGTCAGCGTCGCCGACGACGCCCGTGCGTTCGACGCGCTGGAAGCCCACGACGAGGCGGCCCGCGCGGGGCTCTGGGAGATGCGCAAGGCCGCCGCGCCCATCTTGCTGTCACGGACGACCGACGAAAAGCACATCTCGTTCATCGAGGACTGCGCCGTGCCGGCCGACGAACTGCCGGGGTACGTCGAGCGGTTCCGCGAGGTCATCGACGACCACGACGCCAACACGAGTTTCTACGCCCACGCGGGGCCGGGCGTGCTGCACGTCCGCCCGCTCGTCAACACGAAGACGCTCGACGGCCTCGACTCGTTCGAGACCATCGCCGACGAGGTGACCGACTTCGTCGTCGAGGCCGGCGGGTCGGTGTCGGGCGAACACGGCGACGGCCGCGCGCGGACCCAGTGGAACCGCAAACTGTACGGCGACCGTCTCTGGAACGCCTTCCGCGACCTCAAGACCGCGTTCGACCCCGACTGGCTCCTCAACCCGGGGCAGGTCTGCGGCGACGTGTCGATGACCGAGAACCTCCGATTCGACCCCGACTACGAGTTCGACGCCGGATTCGACCCGGAACTCAACTGGGACACGGAAAACGGCTTTCAGGGGATGGCGGAACTCTGCCACGGCTGTGGCGGCTGTCGGGGCGACCAATCGACCACCGGCGGCGTGATGTGTCCGACCTACCGCGCCACGGAGGAAGAGGGGCTGTCCACCCGCGGTCGCGCCAACATGCTCAGACAGGCGATGAGTGGCGACCTCGACGCCGACACGACGGATACCGAGTTCATGCGCGAGGTGCTGGACCTCTGTGTCGGCTGTAAGGGCTGTGCCCGCGACTGCCCCAGCGAGGTCGACATGGCGAAGCTCAAAGCCGAGGTCGAACACGCCCACCACCAGTCTCACGGCGCGAGCCTTCGGGACCACCTGTTCGCCGAAGTGGACCGGCTGAACGAACTGGGCTCGCGACTCGCTCCGCTTTCGAACTGGGCGGCGAAGATTCCGGGCGCGCGGACGGTCATGGAGAAGACCGTCGGTATCGCCAGAGAGCGGTCGCTCCCGACGTTCCACCGCGAGTCGCTGGAAGACTGGTTCGAGGCGCGGGGCGGCGCTCGCGTCCCCGAGGCCGAGGCGACCGACAAGGTGCTTCTGTTCCCGGACAGCTACACCAACTACAACCACCCCGACGCGGGGAAGGCCGCGGTCCGGGTCCTCGAAGCCGCCGGCGTCCACGTCGCGGTTCCGGACGACGTGACCGCGACCGGCCGCCCGGCCCACTCGAAGGGATTCCTCGACCGCTCGCGTTCGCGCGCCGAGACGAACGTCGACGCGCTCGCGCCCCGCGTCGAAGCCGGCTGGAGCGTCGTCCTCGTCGAGCCCTCCGACGCGGTCATGCTCCAGTCGGACTACCTCGACCTACTTTCGAGCGACGCGGCCGAGACTGTCGCCGCCGAGACCTACGGCATCATGGAGTACCTCGACGCGAAGCGTCTCGTGGAGGACCTCGACGCCGCAGCGTCGACGGGCGACGAGACGCTGACGTACCACGGTCACTGCCACCAGAAGGCGACGCGGAAGGACCACCACGCCGTGGGCGTCCTCCGGCGTGCCGGCTACGACGTGGACCCGCTCGACTCCGGCTGTTGCGGCATGGCCGGGAGCTTCGGCTACGAGGCCGAACACCACTCGCTGTCGAAGGCCATCGGCGGCATCCTGTCCGACCAACTCGGTGAAAGCCGCGGCGATACCGTCGTCGCGCCCGGCGCGTCCTGTCGGACGCAACTGGAGGACATGGACGGCGCGGCCGACGACCCGCCACACCCGATAGAGAAGGTCGCCGAAGCGGTCGCTGACTGAGAAGCGCGCCGAAAAAGAACCGCGGGTCGCTTCGAATTTCGCCCGACGCTCAGCGACTCAGGGCCAGAGACCCCGCGTCTCCTTCGCGCCGCCGATGCGAGAGAGCGCGACGACGTACGCCGCGTCGCGCCACGTCAGGTCGCGTTCTTCGACGTGTTCGCGGACCGCGTTCCACGCCTTGAGCATCTCCGCTTCGAGTTCCTCGTGGACGCGTTCGAGCGACCACTGACGGCGGTTGATGTCCTGCAGCCACTCGAAGTACGAGACGGTGACGCCGCCGGCGTTGGCGAGGATGTCGGGGACGACCGGAATCCCGCGCTCTTCGAGGACGGCGTCGGCCGCGAACGTCGTCGGCCCGTTCGCACCTTCGACGACCATGTCCGCCGAGATGGCATCGACGTTCTCGGTCGTGATGACGTTCCCGATGGCCGCCGGGATGAGCACGTCCACGTCGAGTTCGAGCAGTTCCTCGTTCGAGAGCGACTCGGGGGCGTCGTAGCCCGACACCATGCCGGGGCGCTCGTCGTGGCCCTCGACGTCTTGCGTGTCGAGGCCGTCGGGGTCGTAGATGGCCCCGTCCACGTCGGAGACGGCGACCACCTTCGCGCCCCACTCGTCGAGGAGGCGGGCGGCGTTCGCACCGACGGAACCGAACCCCTGGACCGCGACGGTGGTGTCTTCGATGTCCCAGTCGTAGAAGTCGATGGCTTCGCGGGTGACGATGGCGACGGAGCGACCGGGGGCCTCCTCGCGGCCGTACGACCCGCCGATGACCGGCGGCTTGCCCGTCACGACGCCGGGCGTCGTCTCGCCCTGCTGCATCGAATAGGCGTCCATGAACCACGCCATCTCCTGCGGACCGGTGCCCATGTCGGGCGCGGGAACGTCCTTCTTCGGTCCGACGACGTTACGAATCTCCTCGGCGAAGCGGCGCGTGAGTCGCTCGCGCTCCTCGTCGGAGAGCGTCTTCGGGTCGACCGCGACGCCGCCCTTGCCGCCGCCGAACGGCAGGTCCATCACCGCGCACTTCCACGTCATCCACATCGAGAGCCCGATGCACTCGTCGGCGGTCACTTCCGGGTGGTAACGGAGGCCACCCTTGTACGGCCCGCGCACGTCGTCGTGCTGGGCGCGGAAGCCGGTGAACACGTCGAGCGACCCGTCGTCGCGGCGGAGCGGGACCGACACCTGCTGGACTCGTGTCGGGTGCTTCAGACGTGCGACGACGCCGTCGTCGACGTCGGCGTGGCTCGCCGCGCGTTCGAGTTGCCTCCGCGCCGTCGCCAGCGCCGATTCGGGTTCCGACTCCGAGCCGCCGTCGGCGACCGCTTCGCCGTTTCGATTTTTGCCATCTTCGGTCATCATATGAGGGCTGTGACCCGGAGTCATAATTAAGTTGTGAATAGGCGGCGGGGGAAGTCGGCCAGCGGCTCCGCCCCGTCGGACGTGACGACGAACGTCTCGCTGAGTTCGACGCCGAAGTCGTCGAACCAGAGGCCGGGGATGGTGTGGAACGTCATGTTCTCTTCGAGGACGGTCTCGTCGCCGGGGCGGAGGCTCGCCGTGTGCTCGCCCCAGTCCGGCGGGTAGCCGAGCCCCATCGAGTAGCCGATGCGGTCTTTCTTCTCGATGCCGTACTCGGCGATGGTGTCGCGCCACGCCTTCTCGACGGCCTCGCAGGTCACGCCGGGTTCGACCGCGTCGAGCGCGGCTTCCATCCCCTCGACGACGATGTCGGCCCGCCGGGACAGCTCTTCGGGCGGGTCGCCGACGAACGTCGTCCGCGCGAGCGGCGAGTGGTAGCGGTGTCGACAGCCCGAGAGTTCGATGATGACAGGGTCCCCGTCCTCGAATTCGCGGTCGGTCCACGTGAGGTGCGGCGTTCCCGTGTGGTCGCCCGAGGGCATCAGCGGGACGATAGACGGGTAGTCGCCGCCGTAGTCGTCGGTTCCCTCGATGAGCGCCGAGTAGATGGCCTCGGCGGCCTCGTACTCGGGGACGCCCTCCTCGATGACGTCGAGGCCGGCCTGCATCGCGTTCTCGGAGATGCGGGCGGCCTCGCGCATGTAGTCGAGTTCGGCGTCGGACTTCTTGATGCGCACGCGGTTCACGAGGAGCGTCGTGTCCTCGAAACTCGCCTCGGGGAGGTTCTTCTGCAGGCGCGTGTAGGACTTCGCGGTGAAGTAGTACGCGTCCATCTCGAGGCCGACACGGGCGTCGTCGACGCCGAGGTCCTCCAGCACGGCCGCGACGAAGTCCATCGGGTGGAGGTCGTGCGGCGACTGGACGTGGTCGTCGCTGTACGGCCGGATGCTCTCCTCGCTCAACGTGGTTGTCGCGCGCGCGCCGTTGGCGTCCATGTCGCGGCCGACCCACACGGGTTCGTCGCGGTCCCGCGTGACCACGACGCCCTGATGGACGTAGAACGACCACCCGTCGTAGCCGGTGAGATAGTTCATGTTCGCGGGGTCGCTCACGAAGAGCGCGTCCAGCCCGCGTTCGGCCATCCGCTCTTTCGTCCGGGCGATGCGTCTGTCGTACTCGGCGCTGTCGAACACGGCTCTTGGCATGGGAACCTCTATCGAACCATCGGATAGGGCCCGTAAAAATTTTTTGTGGACCGTGGTCACGGATACTGTGTACACTGGCGAGAGAGAACAATCACAAGATTGTATTATTTCAGCAATACAAATCCCCATAGAACGAGAGGAAAAGATAGCATCAGTTGTCGGTTGGTATAGTCGCTTTGTACAGCAGTTATGGAGGCATAACAAATGTAAATTATCTAGATTATTCAAAAGGTTTGGGAAATCCAGATTATAGTGAATTTAGAATAGAACAATTCTGACCGTTTTGGAAACCGCAGGAACAGTACGCATCTGCTGGGAGCCCAATCGTTATTCCTCACAGTCTCGGAGGCGGGGGTATGGACCTCTCCGTCGTCGACCTCTCACCGGTTCCCCAAGGCGGGACCGCGACCGACGCGTATGCGAACACCGTCGAAGCCGCCAAGCAAGCCGAGCGACTGGGCTACTCGCGCTTCTGGGTCGCCGAGCACCACGGCATGGCGAACACCCTCGCGGGGACGACGCCCGAGGTGTTGCTCGGCCACCTCGCCGCGGAAACGGACTCGATTCGACTCGGTTCCGGCGCGGTACTGCTCAACCACTACAGCCCGTTCAAGGTCGCAGAACAGTTCGGCGCGCTCGACGGACTCGCACCCGGTCGCATCGACGCCGGCCTCGGCCGGGCGAACGGGTCGCCCGCGTCGGACCAGGCGCTCGGGACGGACCGACACGTCGAGGACCCCGACGGCGACCACGCCGAGAAGGTCGAGGCCGTCGTCAACCACCTCTACGACGACTACCCCGACGAACACCCCTACGCCGACCTCGAAATCCCGCGGGGCGGCGGCGACCCGCCGGTCCCGTGGGTGCTCGGGTCGAGTCCGTCGAGCGCGACTATCGCGGGCGAACTCGGGTTGCCCTACTGCTTCGCGGGCTTCATCAGACCGCAGTTCGCCGTCCACTCCTTCGAGGAGTACCGCGAGAGCTTCCAGCCGTCGCCGCTGGCCGGCGGCATCGACGAACCCCACGGCATGGTCGCGGTGAACGCCGTCTGCGCCGAGACCGACGAGGAGGCGGCGCGACTCCGCGCGGTGGCCGAGGCGACGTACAAGCGGATGCGCCGCGGCGAGGTCGGCACGAGACCGACCGTCGAGGAGGCGATTGACGAACTCGGCGGCGTCCCCGAGCCCACGCCCGCGACCCTCGGGGCGAAGGAGTGGCCGCGGGCGATTTCCGGCAGTCCCGAGACGATTTCGGGGCTGTTGGACCAGCTCGCGGAGCGCGTCGGGGCCGACGAGATGATGATTCAGCACGTCGTCGGCGACCACGAAGACGGCCTCCGCTCGCACGAACTGCTCGCTGAGGGCGTCGGCCTCGTCTGACGCGTCGGCTTCCGCGACAGTCCGCCGGCCCGGATAATTCATATTCCGGACCCCGAAACGTAGGGTGTGTCACGCCTACGTCATCTCCGGCTCGAAGACACCCCCTTCGAAGCGAGAGAGTTCTCACTCCTCTGGCTCATCGCGCTCTCGACCTACGGCGTCGGCGACATCGTCACGACGCTCACCATCCTCTACTACGAGCGACGGTTCGACGAGGCGAACGCCCTCCTCGTGGCGAGCACGGACGCCCTCGGGCGGTGGGGGCTCGTCCTCCCGAAACTCGCCGTCTTCTTCCTCTGTCTCGGAATCTGCGTCTACGGCGCTCGCGTGGGCGATAAAGTACTGTACTACCTCCCGCCGGTCACGCTCGCCGTCATCGGAGCGTTCGCCACGGCGTTCAACCTCCGTCTCTTCGTCGGGTGAACGGCGGGAAATCTGACTGCGGAGCGCTCAGTCGGTCGCCTGTTCAAGCGTGAAGACGAACTCCACGTCGATGCTGTCGGTCTGTATCTCGTTGCCGGCCGACTCCCGAATCCGCCACTCGACGACGAGCGACAGGGACTCCCCACCGTCGAGGCGGCCGAGCGAGACGGACTCGTTCCACACGTCGGCGAAGTCGAGATACGTCGTTTCGTCGCCGAGGACGTAGGTACTCGTCCCGTTCGCCCGCTCGACGCGAAGCCGGACGGCGAGCGCCTCGTGGAGTTCGCCCTCGTCGGCTCCGCCGGTCGAATCGACCGACAGTTCGGGACCGGAGCGACCGTTTTCGGCGGACTCGAACGGCATCGAATCCAGCGTCAACACGCCGGGGTCGCGCCCGCGATTGGTGAGCGTCCCCGTCGAGTTGCCCGCGGAGCCGGGTGCGACCGACTGCGTGTCGAGGAGCGAGACGCCGGCCCCGCCGGACCCGAGTTCGAGGTCGACGCCCTCCGGGGCGCTCCCGGCGGTGTTCTCCACGGTCACGTCGAACGACGCGGTCTCCTCGGTTCGGGCGACCTCTGTCGAGTCGCGGAAGAACACCGCGGTCACGGAGACGTAGCCCGTCGTGACAGTCGTCTCGCCGTCGTCGGTGGCGGCGAAGCCGTCGGTTCGGTCGCCGTCGGCGTAGGTCACGTCGGAGCCGAGCGCGGTGGTGATATCCACCGGACTCGACTCACGGAGCGTGACGCGGCGCTCCTCCTGCCAGCCGTCGTCCGGTGCCCACGTGTTCACCACGAGAACCACGCTATCGACCGAGCCGGACCACGAAAGCGTCCCGGTCACGGGACCGCTGAGCGTCCCGACCGTCCCGTCGGCGCTTCGGACCGTCGGCGGGTCGGCTGCCTCGACCGTCAGCGTCGGGTCGGGCGCGGGCGACGATGCGGCCGTGGTCGTGGTCGTCGTTTGGCTGTCGCCGCCGGAGCTACCACCACCGGATCCACCACCACCGCCACCACCGGACGAGCGCGCCGTAGTGGTCGGCTCGGGGGTGTTGGGGGTGCTCGTCGGCGTGGGCGTTGGGGCCGGTGCCGATGTCCGAGTCGGCGTCTCCGTCGAATCGGTGTCTGTCGTCGTAGCCGGCGTTGTCGTCGCAGTCGCTGTCGGCGTCGGTGTGGGTGTGGGTGTGGGTGTGGGTGTGTCGTCAGACTCGTTCGTCTCGTCTGGTGGGTCGTCCGGGGTCGGCGGGGGCGGCGTCACGGTGACCTCCGGCGGCGACGGTTCGGGGTCGCCGTCGCCCCGGAGGTCGGAGAGAACGTCGTTGATGCCGGTGTCGTCGAGGAAGCGGTCGATGCTCCCGGGAGCGGCCAAGCCGGTTCCGACCAGCACGATGCCGATGACGACGAAGACGATGACTAGCCGGCCGGCGACGTGCGAGAGTCGCGGCGAGAGCGTACCGAGAAGCTTCGCCGAAAAGAGCGAGGCGAGCGACAGGGGTATCGGGAGCAGACCCGCCCGCGGCGGGCGGTACTCGACCACCAGCGCCGTCTCGGTGGGCCGGTCGCCGGGTTCGACCTCGTCACCGACATCGACCGAGCGCTCGTCGGTACGCGGTTCGCCGTCCTCGTCGGTCGAGGCGCGCTCGACGGTCGTTGGGTCGGCGTCATCGACGAACGACGCCGACCGCGGGTCCCAGCGCCGGACCGCTCGCACGACCCCGTAGACGGGGAGGCGCTCGCCGGGGAGACAAAGCACGCGGTCGCCGCGTTCGAGGCGCTCGAAGTCGACCTCATCGAAGTCGTCTGCGCCGCGGTCGTCCGCGTCTCGGTCGGCCTCCGCCTCGTCGACGAGGCGGCGGCACCGGGTCGCGTCGGCGAGAATCAGCTCGGGCGACTGCTCCGGCGACCAGTCGAGCGGGTCCGTGCCGTCCGGGCCGCTCACGGGAGCATCACCGCCCGTCCTCGGGGCCGAGTGTCTCGTCGGCCGCCGTCGCCGCCGCATCGCGGTCTGCGGGTTCGGTCACCCACTCGATACCGTCGGTCGAATCGGAGGTGGCGGGGTCAGAGGCGGAAGACGAGGAGGACAGTTCAACGACTGCGACGGGGTCCGAGAGACGGACGCCGGTCCGCTCCGGGGAGAGCGTGACGCCTCCGTCCGAGGCGCTGACGTAGCCGGCGTCGATACCGTCAGACTCGTCGGGGTCGACCTCGACGAGCGCGTCGGTGTACAGCGAGTAGAGTTCGGTCACGACGAGGAGCACGCCGGGGAGGATGACGAACAGGACCAACCCGAGTTGCGACTGCGCGAACTGCGAGGCGAGTCCGAGGTACGGTACGTGGAACCAGACGCGGCCGACGACACGGTCAGCGGCGACGGGGTCCGAGTCGACGTCCTCGTTGGCGTCGCCCTTCGTCCGGAACACCGGGCTATCGCCGCTTCGGTCCACCGCGACGACCCGATGGGTCACGCGGTCGGTCCGCTCGTCGGTGATGGCGCTTCCGGCCTCCCGGTAGGTGATGATGTCGCCCTCCGAGATGTCCGCGGGCGGAACGTCGCGGACGACCACCACGTCGCCGGCGTTGAACGTCGGCGACATGCTCCCAGAGAGGACGGTGTAACTGGCCTCGGCACCGAAAACCTGCGGTGCGGCGAGCACGACGACGAGGGCGACGGCGACGAGGAGGACGACGCCGCCGAGGACGCGGGCCGCCGCGGCGAGGCGAGACCAGTTCATCGGTCAGTCGTCTCCCTCGTCGTCTTCGTCGTCCTCATCGTCATTACCGTCATCGTCCTCGTCCTTGTCGTCGCTATCCCAGTCTCCGTCGTGACCATGGTGGTCGTCGTCATCGTCATCGTCGCCGTCGTGATGACCGTTATCGTCGTCGTCCGTCTTGACGTCGACGCGCACCACGAGGTCGTCGGGGTCGACGTCCTCGTCGGCGTCCCACGAGAACCGGAGCGTGCCGGTGAGCGAGAACGACCCGTCTATCTCGCGGTCGATGCGGACGTGGCTCGTGCCGGTCGCGTCGACCGAGACATCGGCGAGGGGGCTCGTCTCCCCGTCCGCGGAGAGTTCGAGGTCCGAGACGGCGACCGACGACCCGGCGGCCGAGGCGGAGACGGTAACGCCGAGCGCGACGGCGTCGTCCGCGCCGACGCCCTGCGCCTTCCGCCCGTTCTTGTCCGGGTACTCGGTGCCGCCGACAGTCATCGTCACCTTGCTCCCGTCGAAGTCGACACGGAACGACTCGGTCTGTCCCGAGGTCCACGCGTGCTGCCAGTGGTCGTTCTGCTTGTGGACGCGGGTCTCGGAGCTTCCGGCGCGCTTCAGCACCGCGACTTCGTAGTTCTCCGGTTCCGAGTTGCCGTGAACGGAGTCGTCGTCGGGGTCGCCGTAGCGGGTGAGCGTCGCCCAGTCCCAGCCGCCCATCGCCTCGCGGGCGTCGCCGGAGCCGGACGATGAATCATCGTCTCCGTCGTCGTCGTCTCCGTCATCGTCGTCGTCGACCTCGCAGGTCGCGCCGCCGTCGTCGTCGGACCGCTGGTCGAGCGCGAATCGGAGGTCGACGCCTGCGATATCCGAGGCGACTTCGTTGCCGGCGCTCGACGGGAGTCGCCACGCGATGTAGAACTCCACCGACTCGCCGGATTCGAGTTCATAGTCGAGGTCGAACGTCTCGTCCGCGACGAAAATCGAATCGAGGGTCGCGTAGTCGGAACTGCCGCAGAGGAACGTCTTCGACCCGTCGGGGGCTTCGAGCCACGCGCGGATTTCGAGCACCTGCGCGAGTTCACCGTCCCCGACGCGGGGGTCGTTCTGCGACGGGGGCTCAGACTGGCCGTTCTCGTCGTCGGTGACGCCGAGTACGTCGATGTCGAGGAATCCGGTGAGCGACCCACGGTTACGGAGCGTCACCGACGCGGTGCCGCTGTCGCCGGGCGCGAGGCCAGACTCTTCGAGGAACGTGAGCTGCTCATCGTCACCATCGACCGATAGGTCGAGCGTGCCGACGCCGAACGACGCGTCGGCGCGCTCGGTGTCGGAAAACGCCGAGTAGGTGCCGACGCCCGCGGCGGCGCTTCCGGCGCTAATCGTGAAGAGTCCGCCGAGGAATCGGCGTCGGGTGAGCGTCAGCGTTGGTGTCTGTTTCGGCATTGAGTGGCGTCGATGAGTGCGTCCTGACGGCCGTGACGAAAGAGGTGAACTCGGTCGGATGCGACCGGGTCGCGTCGTCTGCGTCGCCCGCGAACGCGAAGTGTGATTACTGGCTGTCTCGCTGGTTCAGTTCGAAGTCGAACTGGATATCGAGGCCGTCGGCTTGGAACTCGTTGCCGGCGCTCTCCTGCATCTCCAGCGCGAACGAGAACGTCTTGGTCTCGCCGGATTCGAGCGCGATGTCCCGAACGTTGGAGTCGTCGTCCTCGCCGTCGTTGTTGGCGACTACGTCCGCGAGGGTTGCCGAGCCGCCGAAGCGGTCGGCGAGCACGTCGAGGCTCCCGACTTCGAACGTCGTCACGTCGAGGACGCCCGCGAGGTCCGCCACGGAGGCGTCCACGTCGCCGTCGTCGCCGGCCGTATCGTCGCTGTCGTTTTCGGTCAGCGTGAGGTCGATATCGAGGCTCCCGTCGAGCGTCCCGTCGTTTTCGAGGTCGACCTCGAAGGTGTCGGTCTCGTCGCCGGGCGCGAGGCCCGTGGCGCTGAAGCTCGCGGAACTGGCCCCGTCAGCGAGGCTCAGCGTCCCCGCTTGGAGCGTGTTCTCGGTGCTCGATTCGGTGTCGTTGAAGAGGGCGAACGTGCCCACCCCGGCTGCGGCGCTTCCCGCACCAATCGTGAGGAGTCCTCCGAGGGCGCGGCGTCGTGTGAGTTTGAATACTTTCTCTGGCATCGGTTTCTCCGTGCGGCCCACCATACACCCACTCCCTTCCGTGATGTTCTGGGTGGGGTGACCTTCAGTAATCTCTACTCGATTACTCGGGAATAACCTGATACCCCCACTATGCGGTATCCGGCAAAAACCGAGCGACGTGATAGCCTTCGTCACAGGGGTTCCGAGCCGAGGAGCGACCGGGCGCGTCGGCTCGGTTCGACCGGACTACGCACCGTCTCGCTCACCGTCGAACAGCTCGGCGAAGACCTTCCGCTGGGCCGCCCTGAGATGTTGGGTGAACGTCGACCGCGAGACGCCAATGGCCTCGGCGACCTCGGCGGCGCTGCGGCGTTTCGGACGCTCGAAGTAGCCCGTCCGGTACGCGACTTCGAGCGACTCGCGCTGTCGGTCGGTGAGTCCGGCCAACACGCTGGCCCCGATATCGGACTCGACGGACCGGTGGTTCCGGGCGGTCATGACGACGCTGTCGAAGGCGGCCGCGAGCGCCTCGACGAACGGCCCGGCGGGTCGCCGCCGGGGGAGGTCGACGACGACTGTTGCCTCGCCGGCGGCCACGACGATGCGGTGGAGGACGCCGCCCGCATCGGCGATGGCCGTCCCCAGAGAGGGCGCGACCGTGTCGAACTGCGCCCGGACGACCCCTTCACCAGCGGTCACGTCACCCGGCGTCACGCCGTCGATACTCGCCAGCGCGTCGGTCACCGCGGCCTCGGTTGCGCCGCGGACTGTCACGAAGTAGCGCTCGCTGTCGCCGCGGGGCAACACCGTGTGGACGACGAGTTCCGCGTCGCCGCCGAGCGCGTCGCCGACCGCCAGAATCCCCGCTTCGTCGTCGCGGACACTGAGGCGGACGCGGACGACCTCGTCGGCCACGAGCGCCTCGCGGCTTTCGGCGGTGCTGAGGGCGTAGCTGAGCGTCTCCGCCAGTTCTTCGAGCCGTCTGCGCTCCCGGTCGTCGTTCGCACCCCGGTTGTACACGCCGAGGACGCCGTAATCGACGCCACCGTACCGGAGTGCGACCGCGACCGCGGTTTCGATACTGGCCGCGGCCGCGGCCGTCGTCCACCCATCATCTGGAGCGCGCTCGTCCCCGACGGCGCGGACGACCGTCGCACCCTCGCGGAAGGCGGTCAGACTCGGTTCGGACGAGTCGCGCCGCACGGCCGCATCGGCGTCGAGAACGCTGGCTGCTCGGAGGTACGACCCGTCACCTTCGACCGCGAGCGGGTCGAGTCCGCCGCCGGCGGTCCGCTCGCCAACCCACGCCACGGCGGTCTCGGGGTCGCTCCCGATGTACCGGCAGAACGCCTCCGCGACCTCCATGCGCGAGGAGTGTCGGACGAGAATCTCGCGAATCGCCTCCTTCGTGTCGCGCTCGCGTTCGAGTCGGCGCTGGTGGTGGACCTGCGCCGTGATGTCGCGGAGGACGCCGATAGTCCCGGGCAGGCCGTCGTCGATGACGTGGTCCACATCGAGGATGCAGTGGCGGGTCTCGCCGCCGCGGGTGCGGATGCGGATATCGAGCGACTGCGGGGCCGACAGGTCGAGCGCGTCGCGGACGCGGACCCGGTCGTCCGGATGGACGACCGTCTCAACGATGTCGCCGGCGAGGAGCGCCGCGCGGTCGTAGCCGGTGAGCGTCGTCGCCGCCTCGTTGACGAGGACGACCGCACCGTCCCGGGCGACGAAGATAGCGTCGCGGACGTTCTCGACGAGCGTCCGGTAACGCGCCTCGCTCTCCGCGAGCGCGCGCTCTGTCCGGTGCTTGTCGACCGCCGTTCGGACGCGCGTGGCGAGCGCCGCGGCGCTGTCGCCGACGCTCGTCTTGACGATGTAGTCGTCCGCGCCGGCCGACAGCGCGCTGCTGGCGAGCCCCTCGTTTCCGGCGCCGGTAAAGAGGAGAAACGGGAGGTCCGGTCGGTCTTCGCGGACCGCCGCCAGCAGTTCGATACCCGTCCGACCGGGCATGTAGTAGTCGCTGACGACGCACTCGACGTCGTCGGTGAGGCAGTCGAGCGCCCCGTCGACGCTGTCGGCCGCTCGAACGTCGAAGTCGGGTGCCTCCTCGCGGAGTCGCTGCACGACGAGCGTCAGCCAGTCGCGGTTGTCGTCGACGAGGAGGACCGCGACGGGGTCCGCGCTCGTCTCGTCTGTCGTCTCGGTCACAGCGGTTCTGCCGTCCGTGGCACACCAACCGCGATAAACTGTTCGAATGTGAGGACAGTTTACGCCGACATCGAGACGAAGCCAGTTTCCGAACAAGTACATCTAAATACCAGAGCGGGAACAGAACACGCACTGATGGACGCGAGCGGCGCTTGGGAGCGGTGAGAGATGGGGTGGCAATACACCGTCTTCGCGCTACCGACCCTCTTTGCGATGATTACCTCGGCCCTACTGGGAGCCTACAGCCTTCGGCACATGCGGCTCCACGGGCGGTCGTCCGACCTCGGTGCATTCTTCGCCGTGAACGTCGGGCTCGTCCTCTGGACCGGGTTTTCGGCACTCAAGCTCCTGCAGACCGACCCGTCGCTAAAGTTGCTTTTCTACCGGTTTCTCTACTTCGGCGTCGCGCCGCTCGGCGCGCTCGCGCTCCTCTTTACGCTCCTCCACACCGACCGGATTCGCCGAGTCACGCCCGGGGTGGTCGCGGCGCTCATGGCCGTCCCGGTGGCCTTTCTGGCGCTCCTTTTCACGAACCCCCACGACCTCGCCATCCAGGGAACGCGCCTCGTCGAGACGAACGGCGTCGTCGTCATGCGGGTTGACGTCGGCCTCGGCCACGTGGTGTTGCAGTTGCTCTACAACGCGGTGCTCTCCGCGCTGGCCATCGCGCTCATCCTCTACGAGGCGGTGCGACTCGGCCGGCCGTACATCCCGCAGGCGGTGCTGGTGAGCGTCGGCCTCGTCGCCCCGTTTCTCTTCGTGGTCTGCGCCACACTCGGAGTCCCCCCGTTCAGTAGCGACGGCGTGAACCTCGTCCCCACCTCGGCCGCGGTCACGTCGGCCGCCATCGGCGTCGCGCTCTTCCGCTATCGGTTTCTCGACCTGCCGCCCATCGCCTACACGACCGCGATGGAGGAGTCGCCCGACGGGGTGTTCGTCCTCGACGCCGACGAGCGAATCGTCCACGTCAACGACCGCGGCGCGGCGCTCTTGGAGCGCTTCGACGCGGCCGTCGGCGACCCGCTTACGGGCGTCTCGCCGGACCTCGACCTGACGACCGAGAGCAACGACAACGTCAGAACCACGCGAGAAGACGGCGAGACGGTGTACCTCAGTGCCCGGTCCCAGCGACTCGAACGGGGCGACCAGACCATCGGATGGGTCATCGTCCTCCGCGACGTGACCGAGTTACACCGCCAAAAACAGACGATTCTCTCCCAAAACGAGAAGCTCACCCTGCTCAATCAGATAATCCGCCACGACATCCGCAACGACATGGCTGTCATCCTCGGCAACGCCCAGTTGGTTGAGGAGTCAGTCGACGACGAGGTGGTTCGCGAGCGCCTCGACGCGATAATCAGGAACGGCGAGCACGCCACCGAACTCACCGAGAACGTCCGGAACCTCATGGCGACGATGCTCGACGACGAGGAGACGAACCGACCGACGACGCTCGCCGGGCCGCTGTGGACCGAGGCGAGCGCGGTCCGCGACGGAACGTCCGAGGCCGCGGTCTCGCTCCCCGACGACCCGCCGGACGTGACCGTCGTCGCCGACGACATGCTGGGGACAGTGTTCCGCAACCTCCTCACGAACGCGGTGCGGCACAACGACGCGGACCGGACTGAAATCGACGTGTCGGTCGAGGTTCGGGACGACAACGCGCTCGTCCGTATCGCCGACAACGGGCCGGGCATCCCCGACGAGCGCAAAGAGGAGGTGTTCGGCCGCGGCGAGAAGGGACTCGAAAGCCCCGGAACCGGCCTCGGTCTCTACCTCGTGGACACCATCGTAAGCGGCTACGGCGGCGACGTGTGGGTCGAGGACAACGAGCCCCGCGGCGCGGTCTTCGTCGTCCGCCTGCGGAGAGCCTGAGAACGGGGCGGACACCCATCCCCAACACTCAAAAAGTCAGAACACCGATAGGAAGGCGATGCCCTCCGCCGTTCTCCCCGCCGGTGTCAGCCGATGGCGACCGGTCGTATTCGCGGTCGTCGCCGTCAAGGCGTACAACTCCCGACACGGAACGAACCACCTCCGAGTCGATTTCGAGTGACCGAACTGAGCGAGATCGGCGTCGTCGGGGCGATAGCCGCCGTATCGGTTCTCGTGGGACTCGTCGTCGCCTTTGACGACCCACAGGTTAACCTCGCGGCTGGAGTCGTCTGGACCGCTGCGACGGGCATGGTGCTTCTGCGGGTTCGCGGGAAAGTCCGCGACGCTCGGAGCGACGAGCCGCCCGAGCCGGGGCCGCTCCTGCGCCTGGCCGAAATCGACTACGACCCGCGATACGACCGCTATCTCGGGGTCGTCCTGTTCGTCCTCGCTATCGCGGCGTTTGCGGCGTTCGTCGTCGTCGACACGTCCGGTTCGAACGCGTTGTTCCTCGTCGGCGTCGGACATTTCTGTCTGATTTCCGCGCTCGGAGCGGTCGCGCTCTCCGATAGATAGTGCGGAAAATCGAAATGACCACGCCGCCGTCCGCTGTTTTTTGAGAATCGGGCCAAAAAGACTACTTAGCTGGCTGGCAATTTCCATATGTCCGTTCGACGCTGTCTGGTCGGCGGACCGGTGACATAACAGCACAGACAGGCGGCCCATCCCGTGCCAACGGTACTCCGACCCTGCCCCCTCGGACTGCCGCCCGATGGTCCGCCCCTACATCTCTACCCCCTCTCAGTTCTACTCCCGCGAGTGACTCGGTCACGACTCAGTCGCGTCCCGGTGCCCCGTGCCCGGCGAGACCGACCACGCGGGACTCGATTTTTCCGTAGACGCGCGCGACCTCCCCGAGGAGCGATTCCGTCGCGAGGACGGCGAAGCCGGTGAAGATGGTCGCGAAGCCGACGATGGTGAGCGTCGAAATCGACTCGCCGAGGAGCACCGTCCCCCCGAGCGTCGCGACGATGGGGACGGCGTAGAAGACGAGATTGCCGCGAATCGGGCCCACGTCGTCGAGGAAGCCGAAGTAGGTGAGGTAGGCCACCGCGCCGGCGAAGACGCCGACGTAAGCGAGCGCGAGGAGTGCCGTCGGCGACCACGTGGCCGCGGCGAACGACTCGCCGGAGGCGACGCTCATGCCGTGGGTGAGCGCCGCGCTGACGGGGAGCGCCCACGCCGTGCGGACGGTGCTCGAAAGCGACGTGTCGGCCCACCGGATGAGGACGGTCCCGAGCGCGCCGCTGACCGCGCCGAGGAAGAGAACGCCCTTCCAGAGCGCCTCGCCGCCGAGCAGGTTCGCGGGGTCGACACCGACGACGAGGCCGACGCCGAGGAGGCCGATGAGCATCCCGAACGCGCCGCGAGTGGAGAGTCGCTCGTCGGCGAGCAGCAGCATGGCGAACACGGGCGTCAGAATCGGATTGAGGCTGAAGATAATCGACCCGACGCCGCTGGAGACGTGCTCCTGTCCCACGAACAAGAGCGCGTTGGCGAGGCCGATGACGAAGACGCCGGTGGCGAGGATGCCGACCACGTCGCGGACCGACCGCGGGAGCAGTTCGGCGCGCGGCCGGGTGGCGACGACGTAGCCGACGAGCAGCACCGCCGCGATGTCGAACCGGAGCGCGACGAACAGGAGCGGCGGCAGGTAGTCGAGGCCCGCCTTCGCGGCGACGAACGTCCCGCCGAAGAAGAGCGCCGTCAACGCGAACAGGACGAACCGCCGGCGCGCCGCAGTTACCATTCCGCACCTCCGAACGAGAGACCGAACGCAGAGTGAAGTGAACGCATCTTGGATACACGTACGACTCCCCCACGTATAGTTTGATTCAGAAATCAATTCACGGTAAGAAAAATCCGTGGCGGACGAGCATAGTTCATGGTGTGAAATTATTTCGAGACGCGAAAGAGGTTTACCGAGGCGAGCACAACTCCGTCACATGGAGTCGGCACTGGACGTAATAGAGTTCCTCGCGCTCTCGCAGAACCGCGTCGACGCGCTCAGATACCTCGCCGAGCGGCCGCACTCCCGACGCGAGTTGGTCGAGCGGACCGGGGCGTCGCAGCCGACGATGGGCCGGATTCTCAGCGACTTCGAAGACCGGTCGTGGCTCGTCCGCGAGGACGGCGCGTACCGGGCGACGGTAACCGGCGAACTCGTCTCGCGGGGGTTCGACGACCTCGTCGACATCCTCGACACCGACGCCAAACTCCGGCCGGTCGTCGAGTGGCTCCCGACCGACGCCATCACGTTCGACCTCGAACATCTCACCGAGGCGACGATTACCACGCCGAGTCAGGTCCGGCCGAACGCGCCTGTCAAGCGCGCTGTGTCCCTCCTGAGCGAGGCCGAGGACGTGCGAATCTTCTCCTACGCGTTCAACGAGCAGAACCTCGACATCGTCCGAGAGCGGACCGCCGCCGGCGACCAGCGGTTCGAGGGCGTCTTCTCGTCGGACGCCATCGACGCGCTCGCCCACGACTCCCAGCTTCGCGAACAGCTCCGCGACCTCCTCGACGCCGACGCGGCCGCTGTCCGCATCACCGACGAGCCGATTCCGATGGCGGCGACCATCGCAGACTCAACCGTCCACCTGTTTCTCCGCGACGACAACGGCATCCTCCAAGCCTCTATCGACGTGACCGAACCCGAAGTGCTCGCGTGGGCCGACGAACTGTTCGAGCGCTACTGGGAGGCGGCGGAGCCGCTCGACCTCGACCGGCTGTGAACTGCCTCGGGGTCAAGCCCCGAGGCACTCGCCTTGTTTATTTGTAGAGCGAGTCTCGCTGGAACCGTCGCACCATCGCACTATCACACCGTCGTCCGTCAACCGACCCACGACACACCCACAATACCTATCGGCGACCTGCGAGAAGCCGACGTATGCCCTCGCCCTCGCCCCCTCCCTCCCACGCTTCCGCTGACTCTCCCGCGAGTTCCGACGCCGATTCCGACCCGCCGTCGCGTCGCGCGTTTCTCGCCGCCGCCGGCACCGCCCTCGTCGGCGGTGTCGCCGGCTGTTCGTCGCTTCGACAATTCCGGTCGCCCGACGGGACGGACTGGTCCGCTTCCGTGCCCGAACCGAGCGTCCTCTCTCCGCCGGCAACCACCGACGGGGTCGTCGCCGTCATCGGCCATCGGGACGGCGACATCGACGACGGGCGAGTCGTCGCATTCGACCGACAGAGCGGCGAGCGGCTGTGGAACCACGACTTCGGCCGACCGACGGGCCTGCTCGCCGCTGACGGGTCCGTGTACGCGGGCGAGAAACTCGGGTCTGGCCGCGGGCGAATCCGCGCGTTCGACGCCACGGACGGGAGTCAACGGTGGTCGCAGACCGTCGGCAACATCGGCTCATCGATGGCAGTCGCGGGCGACACGCTGTACGCGGCGAACGGGACGCTCGCGGCGCTCGCAACTGACGACGGCGCAGTTCGGTGGGAGCACTCCGCGGTCGATGGCGTCGGTTTCACCGTCGTCGTCGCCCCGCAGGACCAACTGTTCGCCGACGAGCGAACGGTGTACTACGGCGACGACGAGGGCGTCTTCGCGATGGCACCCGAAGACGGGAGCCTCCGGTGGGCGTGGCGACCGGACCGCTGGGACTGGGCCGACGTGGGACCGGTTCCGGCTGGCGATAGCGTCTACGCCGGTGGTGGCGGCGACATCGCCATGCTCAACGCGGTCGACGGGTCGCTCCAGTGGCGGACCTCGTTCGGGGACGACGCGCAGGTCGTCGGTGTCCACGAGCGGGGGTCGACCGTCCTGGTCGCGGAGGGGACCGACGAGTCGCCGTCGGACACCTTCGGGACGCTGTACGAACTCGCGGTTCGCGACGGCTCGGAGCGGTACGAAATCCGCTTCGACAGCCCGGTCGAACGGACCGCTTCGACCGACGAGGTGTTCGTCGTCGGGACCCGCGCGGGCCGGATTCGGTGGTCCCGCGGCGCGTCGTTTTTCGACCCGTTCGAGACGACGCTCTCGGCGGACGGCTACCTCCTCGGCGCGGCTGAGACGCAGGCGTTCGCACAGACGAGCGAGGGGACGCTCTGGGCGCTCTCGCCGGACCAGTAAGTCACGGACGGCAGGGCTGTCGCCGTCAAACACCCCGTCAGAACGAGCCGCGCCGTGCGCGCGGTGCGCCGGCGTCCGAAACCGCTACCGAACGATGCCCTCGCGCCCCACCCGTCACTCGAGTTCGTCGAACGAGTCGAACTCATCCCAGCAGGAACACGGCAGGTCGTCCAGAGAGGTGACTTCGTCCGGGAGACTGGTGATGGGAATTCCGGAACCGGCCTCGTCGCAGTCGCGCAGGTGAACGCTGAAGTCGTCGCTGGACATCGTGTACATAGTCAGCACGCTCAGTTCGCCGGCTTCATTGAAACAATTTGTGAGTGTGGCAGACGCGCGAGTGGGAGTCTAGCGGCGGTGCGGTATCGGCCACGAGGGCGAGTCGCAGGGTCAGAGAACCCGAAAGACGCGAACTGTGTCGCGCTTGCCCGGTTCGCAGAGGAGCTGTGCGAGGCCGATGTCGGAGAACTCGTCTTTCCAGTTGCGGTGATACAGCGGAAAGTCGTCGTTGACGTAGCTCACCTCGGAGCCGGAGCGCCCGCGCGTCGGCCCGTTACCCTCGTTCTCGGCGGTTATCACGAGGTCCGAGGAGACGCGGGCGATTTCCTCGAACACCCACGTGTCGTCGGGGTGGACGTGCTGGAGGGTCTCGACGGAGTAGATAACGTCGAACTTGTCGTCGGGGAAGTCGGGAAGCAGGTCCTCTATCGCGCCGGTGAGGAACGTGCCGGTGTCGACGAGCTCGGGGAAATACTCGGCCATCACCTCGAAGGAGTCGTCGTTGATGTCGATGCCGGTGAGATCCTCGTAGCCGCGGTCGCGGAGGTGTGCGAGGTGACGACCGGAGCTACAGCCGAGTTCGAGAACCGACGCGTCTTCCGCCGCGTAGTGCTCGAACACGGTCGCGAGCGTCTCGCTGACCTCGTTCGGGCCGATTTGGGCGTAATACTCCGGCGAGAAGTCGCCGGAGCGCTCGGCCCATCCGCGGTGGTTGTCGTCTGCGTCCATACCCGGAGTAGCGAACGGGCGGGTAAATGTTCCGCGGAGTGCGCGTCGTCGTTGCGACTTCCGGAGGTGGTTCCGAAAAATCGAGCGACTCCGACCGGGTCGGGTGCGCTGGAGGGCGCGGTGAAGGCGTGCTGGAGGGCACGGTGAAGGCGTGCGTCAGGGGGACCGAGTTTGGAGGGGTGCGTCAGGGGGGATTCGAGCGTCCCGTGAGGGACTGGGAGCGAGTGTGCCGTGGAGGGCTGGAGGGGGTGAGCGCCGGCGCGGGCACGAGCAGTCGGGTGTACCAGTCGAGCGTGCCGTGCCTCGTTCGCGGCGCGGGCGTCAGCGGGTCATCGGTTCGACTGCGGCTGTCACGCCGAATCGTCGGTCGTCGTTTCGTTCGTCGATGTCTCGTTCGTCGTGGTTTCGTTTTCGGCCGTTTCGTTCGCCGTCGTCGAGTTGTCGAGCGACGAGTCGGTCGTCTCCATCGTCGTCTCGGTGGTCTCCATCGTCGTTTCTTCCGTCGTGGTCTCGTCTTCGGTTGTCGCCTCGACACCACCGGTCTCTGCGGTCGTCTCAGTGCCGCCGACCGCTGGTTCGGCGTCCGTACCGTTCGTCCCGTTCACCGGGCCGCCGCTACCGCCCGTATCCGTACAGCCGGCGAGGGCGACGGTCGCCGCGGCGACTCCGGCGCCGAACTGTCGTCGAGTGAGGGTTTCGCGCATCGCAGTCAGCAGTATCGCTCGGCAGATGATAATGGGGAAGAGTCGTCCCGACCGTTCTCTCCCGAGCAACCGTTTCGACTGGCCGTTTCGACCGTTTCAGTCGGATTAACGGAACGTTTTCCGGCGGTTCGGTCGCCGACGAAAGCGGTTCTGTACGTCGATTACCTCACGTCAGGGGGGCGACCGGGCGAGAGGCGACAGGGAACGAGTGCGAGCGGCGACGAGCGGCGGCCGAGGCCCATCGAGCGAGAGACGCGCCCGCGAATCTCAGCGACGACGGCGGGGAAATTCACTATTTGGGAACATTCTTTGCAAATTGACTTTCAAAAGAGTTGTAAAAATGTTCAATGAATAGATAAACAAAACATTATACACTAGCAGAGTCGACAGATAAAGAACGAACACATGCCAGTCAAACGCGTCTCGCGGGTCGGGTGGGCGCTCGTCGCGACGTTGCTCGTCGTCGCGGCAGGCCTCTCACCGGTCGCCGTCGCCGCGGCGGACGGCGTCGAGGTGGGTGCGGTCGACCACACCGGCGCGGGCGTCGTCGCGACCGAGAACGGCCGGACGTACGTCGCCTCGTGGCAGCCGTCGACGGTTTCGGTGGCCGTCGTATCCGACAGCGACGACTACGAGGTCTGCCTACAGACCGACCGCGACGATGGCTCGACGATGCTGTTGGGGTGCGAACCGCTCGGAAGCGCGGGGGCGAACGCGAGCGATGAGCGGCGCGTCGAGTTCGACTTCACGACGTGGCCGGTGAACGCGACCGGCGACCGCACCTTGACCGCCGTCGTCAGACCCGGCGGGGGCGGCGAGCCGGTCGCGCAGGCGAGCCACGGCGTCACGGTGCTCGCGCCCGCCGGCGACGCCGACGGCGACGGCCTCGGCAACCGGGACGAACTCGACCGCGGTACGGACCTGCTCGTCGCCGACACCGATACCGACGGCGTGCCCGACGGCGAGGAGGTGAACCGCTACGAGACCGACCCGACGAGCACGGACACCGACGGGGACGAACTCAGCGACGGCGTCGAGGTCAACGAGCAGGGGAGCAACCCGACTGAAACCGACACCGATGGCGACGGCCTCGACGACGGCGCGGAAGTGACGACCCACGGCACGGACCCGACCGAGGCCGACACTGATGGCGACGGCCTCGACGACGGCCCCGAAGTCAACGACTACGAGACGAATCCGACCGAGGCCGACACCGACGGCGACGGCCTCGACGACGGCCCCGAGGTCAACGTCCACGAGACGGACCCGACCGCCGCCGACACCGACGGCGATGGCCTCGACGACGGCCCCGAAGTCAACCGATACGAAACGAACCCAACCGAGGCCGACACTGACGGCGACGGCCTCGACGACGGCCGCGAGGTCAACGTCCTCGGAACCGACCCGAACCGCGGCGACACCGACGGCGACGGCCGCGGAGACGGCGCGGAGGTCGAAGCAGGGTCGGACCCGAACGCAGCGCCGGGGTCGGTCGTCGGGTCGCTGGGACTCGGCGGCGACGGCTGGCTACTCGTCCTCGCGGTCGCGGCCGTCGCGGTCGTTCTAGTCGCCGTCGGCGTGCGAGTCCGCGGAAGCGACGTGCGGGCGCGGCTGTCGGACGTTCGCTCCCGCGCGGCCGACCGCGCTGGCGGCCGGCGCGACGGGGCGTCGGCGGAGGCGGTCCAAACGGGCGGGAGCGGCGGCCCGGTTCGCCCGGAGCAGACCGCCGGCGGTTATCCCGGTCAGGAGGAACTCCTCGACGACGAGACGCGCATTCTCAAACTCCTCGACGACAGCGGCGGTCAACTCCGGCAGTCGAAGGTCGTAGAGGGAACGGGCTGGTCGAAGTCGAAAGTGAGCCGCGTCCTCTCGCGGATGGCCGACGAGGGCAGCGTCACGAAGATAAACCTCGGTCGGGAGAACCTCATCGCCCGTCCCGAGAACGTGCCCGAACACGCCCGGTCGCCGTTCGACGAGTCCTGAGCGGGGCGAGCGACCGAAGTTCGGGGCCTGAGTCGGTAGTCCGGGATGCGAGCCGAAGTTGGAACATACCAATCAAGGCTATAGGCCTCCGGCGACTACCTCGAATCCATGCGCGAATTCGTCTTCACCGTCGAGTACGAGCGGGGTGCCGACGAGGTGATGGACCTCTTCATCGAGAACCCGGACTTACACTCCAAGACCATGGCGATACACGCCACGAGCGAGTCGATGTGGCGACTCGACCGCCTCACCGGGCCGACGGAGGCGCTCGAAGCGTTCGACGAGGTCATCGAACAGGCCACACGGTGTAACGGCGTCCTCGGGATGTGCGGCGCGCCGGTCGTCGAGTGGGAGTTCGAAGTGCTCTCGGAGACGCCCAACGGGCGCATCGTCTACTCCTGTCGCGAGGAGGGCGACGGGATTCAGTCGATTCCGCACGTCGCCGCGAAGCACATCGGCGACGGTCTCCTGATGCAGGCCGAGCGCCGAGGGGCCCAAAACCAGTGGCGACTACTCATCTCCGACGACGACACGGTGAGCGAGATTTACGAGGAGGTCAAAGACAGCCTCAGCGACGGCCTCTCGCTGAGCGTCCAGCGCATCAGCGAACCCGAGTGCTGGCTCGAAGAGGGCGTCTCCGCCGACGGCCTCCCGCCGGAACAGCAGGCCGCGCTCGAAGCCGCCGTCGAGTTCGGCTACTACGAGACGCCGCGTCAACACACCGTCCAAGAGATTTCCGAGGAACTCGACATCCCGAATTCGACGCTCCAGTACCGTCTGACACGCGCCGAGGCGTGGCTGGCCCGGCAGTTCGTCACCGGCACGCTCGGCACCGAGGTCGAAGAGCGCGTCGACCCCGAAAAGCTCGAAGCGAGCGCGTGACCGACGAGTCGGGTTGAACGCCCCGCGGACACGCTCACAGGAGAGTTGGAATATTCCAACCGTATCCTGATACGCCGCGGACGCGTACTCGAATACGTGGGAAAGGACACTTTCAGCGACATCACCGGCCTGCCGGACGACCTCGGAATCGGCGACGACCTCGCGCGGGCGGACCAGCGCGCGTCGATTCGCGTCGATACCCGACGGTACGGCAAGCCCGTGACGGTGGTCGACGGCCTCGACCTCCCGACCGACGAACTCGACGCTCTCGCGTCGACCCTGAAGCGACGGCTCGCGGTCGGCGGGACCGTGACCGACGACGGACGCATCGAGCTACAGGGCGAACACGGCGAGCGCCTCGAAGCCGCGCTCCGCGACGAAGGCTTCAGCGTCGAGACCTGATTCCGAGCGCCGCCCGTCGAAGTCGACACCATCTGACTCACATCGCCTCACCTCGGCCGCGTTTTTTCCGGGGAGCGACCGAGTGAGCCCAGCAGGAACTAGTTCGACAACAGACATGTAAACCAAGGAACTTATGTGGGGCTGGTCAGTCCGATTAGCCAATGATGGCAACGAAACAACATTATTACGTGAGGAGAAACAGATGAGTCCGCGGGAACCGAACGACGGCGTCGGCTCGGTTCTCTCGTGGCTCTTCGTCGCGGTCGTCGTGCTCTCCGCGGTCACCGTCCCGCTGGCGACGGGGCCGGCGAAAGCGGCCGAGGCGCACATCGGAATCTCCGACGTGACGGTCGCGCCGGCGGAGCCGACGCCCGGCGAACAGACCGACCTCGAAGTGACGATTCGGAACGGCGAGAACAGTCCGAGCGTCGTCGACGTCACCGACGTCTACGTCCGCCGACAGGGAAGCCCCACCGACATCACGCGCATCGAGGACGTGGGGACGATAACCATCGGGTCGAGCATCACCATCCCGGTCGCCGTCTCGTTCGACGACCCCGGGTCGAAAAACCTCCGCGTCGTGCTGGTCGGCAGACAGAACGACGGCTCGCACGTTCGGGTTCGGTACCCGGTGACCGTCGACGTGAAGGAGGTCTCCCGCCCGCAGATAGAGCTCTCGACCGAGGAGGCCGTGCCCGGTGCCACTCGGTCCGTGAACGTCACCGTCTCGAACGGGCTCACCGAGGACATTCGACAACTGCGGGTCGTCTCGTCCTCGCCGGACGTGAACTTCAGCGTCACCGAGCGCGTGAAGCCACGGCTGAAGGCGGGCAACGCCACGACGTTCACCTTCCCCGCGCGGGTCGACGAGGCCGGGTCGTACCCGGTGAACGTGACACTCCAGTACTCGAACCGCGGCGAGAAACACGA
Source organism: Haloferax sp. Atlit-12N (assembly GCF_003383095.1). Lineage (NCBI taxonomy): Archaea > Methanobacteriati > Methanobacteriota > Halobacteria > Halobacteriales > Haloferacaceae > Haloferax > Haloferax sp. Atlit-12N. The sequence continues at coordinate 380,921 of NZ_PSYW01000003.1, read as the reverse complement.
ACTCACCCACACGTATCGCCCCGCGTTTAGCTCTCCGACGAATCCCGGACAGGTCATCCTGACCGACGTGCAGGCGACACAGGCCGGGGGCACGCTCGAAATCTCGGCGACCGCCGGGAACGTGGGCTCCGACGCCGTCGAGGGAGTCGTCGTCTCCGTCGCGGACTCGTCGAGCGTCGAGCGAAGCAACTACTTCATCGGGAGCATCGACGGGAGCGACTTCTCGTCGTTCACCCTCCGAACCCCCGCACAGGGCAACGTCTCTTCGGTCCCCGTCGAGGTTCGGTACAGCGTCGGCGGCGTTGAGAAGTCGGTCACCACGTCGGTCAGCGTCGACCGTCAGATGATGCGTCGCCCCGTGCCGGACTCGGGGTCGGGCGGGTTCCCGCTCCTCCCGGTCGGCGGTACCGCCGCGGCCCTCATCGTGGGTGCGGTCGTCTATCGCTGGCGGAGCTGACGACAGATGACACGGGACACCTCCGACTCCGAGGGGGCGGAACCGACTGAGACCGCCCGAGGAGACCGACCGGGTGACGCGGCGGGCGTCGGCGGCGACCTGATACTCCGCGGTGAAGACGTCACGAAGGAGTACCAGACGGGAACCCAGACCGTCCGGGCGCTGAAAGGCATCGACTTCGGCATCGCACCGTCCGACTTCGTCGCCATCGTCGGCCCCTCGGGGAGCGGGAAATCCACGCTCCTCAACCTGCTTGGCTTACTCGACGTTCCGACCGACGGCGCGGTCAGCCTTCGGGGACAGGACGTGTCGACGTTCTCCGACGCGGACCGAACCCGAAAGCGGAAGCGCGCCATCGGCTTCGTGTTCCAGAGCTTCTACCTGATTCCGACCCTGACGGCGCTGGAGAACGTCGAGATGCCGCGGATGCTCGACAAGACCCCGGTGAAGACGCGCGAGCGGGCGAAAACGCTGCTTCAGCGGGTCGGTCTCGGCGACCGTCTCGACCACTACCCCGACGAGCTATCGGGGGGACAGAAACAGCGCGTCGCCATCGCGCGGTCGCTCATCAACGACCCCGCGCTCCTGTTGGCGGACGAGCCAACGGGGAACCTCGACCGCGACACCGGCGACGAAATCCTCGCCCTGTTCGACGAACTCCGAGCCGAGGAGGACGTGGCCATCGTCACGGTCACCCACGACGCCTACGTCGCCGAGGAGGCCGACCGCGTGGTGAACCTCGTCGACGGCGTCATCGAGGACACGGGCGAGGCGGCGGCCGACGGGGGACACGGAGCGTGAGCGTCGCGGACCTACGGCCGCGGCGAGAGTTGACGCCGGTCGGCGAGCCTCACGTCTCGGCGTGGTGGCTCCGCCTCGTGCCGGGCCGAGGTGAATCCCCGTGAGTTGGCTCCGCCGGGTGACCGCTCGGTTCCCGACGGTCGTGCTGGCCCGCCGAAACCTGTCGCGCGCCACCGCGCGGACCACGCTGGCCGTCGTCGCCATCGTCATCGGCGTCGTCGCCATCGGAACCATCGGCGCGGGCGGCGAGGCGTTCAAACAGGACCAGATGGAGGCGTACGAGGGATTCGGGGGGACCGCCACCGTCAGCCCCGTCTACCACATGAACGACGACGGGGACATCGTCGGCGGCATCTCGGACCAAGACGTCAGTCGGATGCGACAGGCGACGTCGGGCGCGACGGTACATCCCGTCATCCAGCGCTGGGACACCGTCGTCCGCACGTCGTCGGGAGAGACCTCCCCCTCGGCCCAGGTGAAGGGACTGGCTGCCCTCGGGACGTTCTACGAGGCGCAATCGGGGTCGATACCCGATAGCTGGCGACAGCAGGTCGTCGTCGGCTCCCGGTTCGCCGACAACAACGACGTGGAGACGGGCGACCAGCTGACGGTGACGATAAATGGGAGCTTCGAGCGGACGTTCCGCGTCGCGGCGGTGCTCGAACCGCAGGGGTTCGCCGACCAGCTACAGGCCGACCGCTCCGTGTTCCTTCCGTTCGACCGACTCAGTCAGCTCGAAGACTCCGACTCGGAGTACGGTTCGGTCATCGTCAGGGTCGACCCGCAGACGGGGTCGATAAGCGAGGCGGCCGAGAGCCTCGAAACGGAGTTCAACACCCGACGGCGGACCATCTCCGTCTCGGAGGTCCAAGAACAGCGAGAGCGCTTCAGTCAGACGTTCGAACTAATAAACCAGTTCCTCATCGGCGTCGGCTCGATTTCGCTCCTCGTCGCCGCGGTCACCATCGCGAACACGATGTTGATGACAGCGATAGAACGCGAGCGCGAAATCGGCGTCATGCGGGCGGTCGGCTATCCCAAGCGGGCGGTCGTGAGCCTGCTTCTCGCCGAGGCGGCCATCCTCGGTCTCGTCGGTGCCGCAATCGGCGTCCCGCTCGCACTCGGCATCGGCATGGGGCTCAACCAGTTCCTCGTCGGCGACCCCCTGGCGTTCACGGCCGCGGGGCTTCGATACGTCGGTCTCGGAGCGCTGTTCGGCGTCCTCACGTCGCTGTTCGCCGGCGTGTCCCCCGCGTGGAAATCCGCGAATAAGCGGCCCGTGGAGGCGTTAGAATGACGAGAACGTGGGGTGAGGGACGATGAGCCTGCGCCATCGAATCGCCGGGCGATTCCCGCGACTCGTCATCGCCCGACGGAACATCTCGCGGGCGAAGGTCCGGTCGATACTCGCGGCAGCCTCGATACTCATCGGCGTCGTCGCAATCGGCGCAATCGGTGCGGGCGGCGCGGCGTTCAAACAGAGCCAACTGCAGAGCATCCAAGCACAGGGCGCGACGAGCGTCTACGTCTCGCCGGGAGCCGACATGGAGGCGTCGCACTTCGACAGAGAGGACGTCAAAGCGATAGACGAGACGGTCGGGTCGGCCGCGGTCGTGGCGACGCAGACCGGGGATATGGAGCTGATAACGGACGACGGCACCCGAGAAGGGGTGACTGTCACCTACGTCGACGACCCCCGGAAGACACACGAGGTGGCGCGGGGTGAGATTCCCCTGAACTGGCGGCAGAGCGTCGTCGTCTCCCACGAGTTCGCGGCCGACCGCGGCGTCGAACTCGGCGAGCGCCTCACGTTCGTCTCCGAGACGGAGACGGCCGCCGGGACGGTCGAGACCGAACACACCTACCGCGTCGTCGCCGTGTTGGCCGAGACCCAGTCGTTCGGCGGGAGTCGGCTGTACCTCCCCATCGAGGAGACAGGGGACCGACAGTACAGTCGCGTACAGGTGATGACGGAGTCGACGGACAGGGCCGAGACGGTCGCCGAGGCACTCCGCGACCGCTTCAACGACCGGAAAGACAGGCTGTTGGTGTTCGAACTCACCTCCCTCGTCCGCCTGCTCAAGACGCTCGTGAACGGAATCAACGCGTTCCTCGCGGGCCTCGGCTCCATCTCGCTTCTCGTCGCCGGCGTCTCGATTGCGAACACGATGCTGATGGCCGTCATCAAGCGCCGCGAAGAGATAGGCGTCCTGCGGGCGGTCGGCTACGGCAAGGTCGATATCGTCCGGATTCTCCTCGTCGAGGCGGTGCTCCTCGGCGCGCTTGGCTCGGCGGTCGGACTCGCCATCGCCGTCGCCGTGGCGATGGTGGCGAACGCGCTGTTCCTCGGCGACCCCTTCGCCTTCACGCAGTCGGCGCTCCTGTACTTGGCCGGGGCGGTCGCGTTCGGTATCCTGACCAGCCTGCTCGCTGGTGCGTACCCCGCATGGCGGGCGGCGAACGAGCGCCCCATCGACGCGCTTCGCGGGTGAGCGGGCGGAATCGCTCCCCGGCCGTCATCCCTCGAATCGTAGGTGTTTGGCATATTCCAACCGAGAGCCCATTACCCTCGATAGGGAATAAGCCGATACTCAATGGATACGAAACACGTCGACTGGCGTTCGATGCGGGACGAGTCGGCACCGACGGCGGAGCCCGAGGTCCGACGGTCCGGCGAGGAGCGCGACGAAGACGAGGCCGAGGCGTCCGAGGCAGCGGTCGCAGAGCGGACCGACCTCGTCTACGACGAACAACACGGCGAATGGGTCGACCCCGAGACGGGCGAAATCCTCCGCGAGGACGAAATCGACCGCGGCCCGGAGTGGCGCGCGTTCGACGCCGCGGAGCGCGACCAGAAGTCCCGCGTCGGGTCGCCGACGACGAACATGATGCACGACAAGGGACTGTCGACCAACATCGGCTGGCAGAACAAGGACGCCTACGGCAACTCCCTGTCGTCGGGACAGCGCCAGAAGATGCAGCGACTCCGCACGTGGAACGAGCGGTTCCGCACCCGCGACTCCAAAGAGCGTAATCTCAAGCAGGCGCTCGGCGAGGTCGAACGGATGGGCTCGGCGCTCGGGCTTCCGGACACCGTCCGCGAGACCGCCTCGGTCATCTACCGCCGCGCGCTCAACGACGACCTGCTCCCCGGCCGCTCCATCGAGGGTGTCGCCACGGCCGCCATCTACGCCGCGGCCCGACAGGCCGGCGTTCCGCGCTCGCTCGACGAGGTCCGGCGCGTCTCCCGCGTCGACAAGATGGAACTCACCCGGACGTACCGCTACGTCTCCCGTGAACTGGGTCTCGACATGAAGCCGGCGGACCCCGCGCAGTACCTCCCACGGTTCGTCTCCGAACTCGATGTGACCGACGACGTGGAGCGCCGCGCTCGGTCGCTTCTCGACAACGCGAAGCGGCAGGGCATCCACAGCGGCAAGAGCCCGGTCGGACTCGCGGCGGCGGCCATCTACGCCGGCGCGCTCCTCGCCGACGAGGAACTGACGCAGTCCGAGGTGAGCGAGGTGACCGACATCAGCGAAGTGACGATCAGGAACCGCTACCGCGAACTCCTCGAAGCGACCCAGAAGTCGGGCGAGAGAGCCGTCGGAACGACCGCCTAACGCGGATTTTCGGGCGCAAAACGCAGTTTTTCTCTTCGGCTCGGTTCGTTTTCAGCGAGTGCGTTCGGACTGTCCAGTCCATTCAGTCCGTTCGGTCCGCGGTCCGTTCGGACCGTTCAGTTCGACCGCGAGCGACGCGGTGACGCTCTCAAACGCGTCAGCGGTTGCAGGAACACGACGAACGGGTCGCACCGCCGCGTCCCGGCAGAGCACCGCGGACGCGGTCGGCGAGTTCACTCGCAGTCTCGCGGAGGACGGCGGCGTTCGATTCGGACCGTCGCTCTCGGAAGTCGAAGTAGAGCGCTGTCGGCAGGAGGAGCGAGGCGTACACACCGCTGACGGCGACGGCAATCTGTAGCGGGTGGTCGGCGGGGACGACTGCCCAGCCGACCGTGATGAGCGCCCACAGCGCGATTCCCTGTCGGACGGTCGGACGCCATCGGTTCGCGAGTGTCGGCTGCGCCTGCGCGTCTGGGCCGCCGTGGGCGGCGGCGTCGTCGCTCGATTCGAACGCCGGGCGGTCGGCTCGGGGGGACTCGGTTCGGGTGTCGTCACGTGGAGAAGAGGCGTGACGGAGCGTTCGTTCGGACATGTGGTGGTATCGACGGCTATGGCTCCGAACCTAATGTGGCCCTGTTTGGAATAGACCAACTCCGAAGGGCGAAAGCCGCGGTCGGTCTCGACGGGTCAGTTGACGCCCGCGCCGTCGACCGGTTCCGCGAACGCGACGGTCTGTTTCACGTCGGTGACTTCGACCTCGACGCGGTCACCTGGCTCTGTGCCGGGGACGATGATGACGAAGCCGCGTTCGACCTTCGCGATGCCGTCGCCCTGGTCGCCGAGCGTGTCGATGATGACGGCTCGGACGTCGCCCTCCGCGACGGGCGGTTGTCGCGGCTGTGAACGCGCCTCGCGGGAATCCGGCGCCGAAGCCTCCGGTTCCCGCTCGTCGCCCGAACTAATGCCGCGGCCGTCGGTCGTCTTCGCTGCCGTCGGTTCGGCCGACGCCTCGGTCGTCGACGCCGTGCCCGGACTGGTCAACAGCGCGACGCGGTACAGTTCCTCCGTCGAAATCGACCCGCTTTCGACGAGTTCGCTCGGAATCGACACCACGTAACGGTCGCCGTCTCGCTCGACCGAAGTCTCGAAAAGGAGCCGAAGAGAATCTGAGATATCAGTCACTTCCCCCTACTTCGCGCCAAACCAAATAAAAGGTGGTGAAAATACCGCACTCGTTTCGCCGACGATGACCGATGGAACCGACCGAGACCCGCTTGTCCACGACAACGGGCGCGCCCGAAAACACATGACAACCGGACACAATTTTTAGCTATGGCACGCGACACGCTCGTTTCGTGGAAGACGTTCGCGCTGTTCGTCTTGTTTCCGCCGGCGGCGCTCATCGCCCTCGTGTTCTTTCCCCTGACGCTGCTCGTCTTCGGGTGGCTGTACTACCGCGGCAAGCACGAGGCGATGCTGGAGTCCGACGAGCGAGCGGCGGCGGGACCGAACGACCTCGGTCCGTGAGACGCCGTCGTTGCGGGCCCGAACTCAGTCGGCGCACTCGTCGAGGTCGGTGAGGGCGTCGATTCCTTCGTGGGTCAGTTCGAGCGACTCCGTCGCCACGGCGGCCGCGTCGGCGACGAGATGCGGCCCGGTCCACCTGACCGGCGTCGCCGCCCGGCAGACCCACCCGCGAACCGGCTCGCCGGTCGCGTCGAGCAGGCAGATTCGAACGTCCTGCGGGGTCGCCTCGCCGTCGACCCACGCCCGGAACCACGCCCACAGCGACTGGTCGTCGGTGACGCCTCGACGGAGTTCGAGCGGCGGCGAACTAGTTGCTCGGCGGGACGGTGAGGGAGGCCGCGGTCGCGGGGCCGGTCGCTTCCGCGCGCGACGGCCGCGGCGGTCACGGCGGTCGCGGCGGTCGCGGCGGTCGGTCTCGGATGGCGGCGGTTCGGACCGCGACTCGTCTCCGTTCGCGGACTCGGCCGCCACCGAGAGCCCGCGAACCTCGGAGAACCCCAGTTTCGGGAGCGCGTCGCATCGGACCCGAAACCGGTGTGCGCCGTAGGGGTCGGGCTCGGTCGCGGTCACGTCTCGTCGGACTCCTCATCACCGGCGCGACTCACTTTCAGTCGCGGTTCGTCGATGCCCTGCGGCAGTCCCTCGCCGACCGGGAAGTCGAGGTCCGGCAGTGACGGGGTGGTACCACCATCGCTCTCGGTGTCCTCGGTATCGTTCTCACTCTCGTCGTCCTCGTCGTCACCGGTTTCGACCGCGACGCGGGCGAAGCCCTCGTGGACGACGACGAGGCGCTCGACGGCGACTTCGGAGGCCATCGCGTCCAATCGGGGCGCGTCGTACTTCGAGGGCCACGCCTCGCGGAAGACCCAGCGAGCGGCGGGGTTGCCCGTCGCGTCCAGCAACACGACCGCGGCGTCCCGCCGTGCCTCGTCCATCCGGCCCTGTTCGACGAGCGTCCGCCACTCGGACAGTTCGAGCGACCGGTCTGTCACGCCAACTTCGAGCACGAGCGGCCCGTACTCGTTCAGTCCGGGAAGTTTCCGCGGCGTCGGCGGGTCCGCCCCCTCGCGGTATTCGACGACCGCCGAGGTCGCCGACGGAAGGTCACAGCGGCTGAAACCGGCGGTCACGAGTCCTCCGATTTCGAGGATGAACCGTAGCTGTCTGTACGGGTCTGTCCGAGTGGCCATCGTCAGCGACCTCCGAGGAAAACGAGCGCCGACGACCAGGGTGCGGCGGTCCGCGAGGTATTGTCATGTGAGAACATATTAATCGAGACTCGCGGTGGCGACTAATGAACGTGTACCCTACGTGCGAAAACGCGCGGAATGAGAGGGTGTGTTCGAGCCGCCGACCGGAAGCCGTATTGCAGACGGTCGCCAGCGTCACGCCGAGAGATCGACACCCCGGAGGCGGCGGGCGTTGACCGCGACGATAATCGTCGACAGAGACATGAACACGGCGCCGACCGCCGGCGACAGGAGGATGCCGATTGGCGCGAGGACGCCCGCGGCGAGCGGGAGCGCGAACACGTTGTAGCCGGTCGCCCAGACGAGGTTCTCCTGCATCTTTCGGTAACTCGCCTTCGAGAGCTTGACGAGCCGAACCACGTCTCCGGGGTCGTTGTCGACGAGGATGATGTCGCCCGATTCGATGGCGACGTCGGTGCCGGAGCCGATGGCGATGCCGACGTCCGCCCTCGCGAGCGCGGGCGCGTCGTTGACGCCGTCGCCGACCATCGCGACCCGCTTCCCCTCGGACTGGAGCCGCGCTACTTTGGTGTCTTTCTCCTCGGGCAGGACCTCCGCGAAGTACTGGTCGATACCGAGTTCCGCAGAGACGGCGCGCGCGACGTCCTCGGAGTCGCCGGTCAGCATCGCGACCTCGATGCCCATCGCGTGCAGCGCCTCGACGGCCCGCCGGCTCTCCTCGCGGATGACGTCGGCGAGCGCGAACGCCGCGACGACCTCCGACTCGTCGCGAATCAGGTAGATGACGGTCTGCGCGTTCGAGCCGGCCTCGTCGGCGAACGACGCGATTTCGTCGGGATACTCGATACCGAGTTGGTCTATCAGGTTGGGGCCGCCGAGGTGAACCGTCTCGCCCTCGACGGTCGCCCGGACGCCGAGTCCGCGGAGGTTCTCGAACTCCGACACTGTGGCCCGTCGAACGTCGCGGTCGGCGGCGGCGTTCCGAATCGCGCGGGCGATCATGTGCTCCGAGTCGCCCTCGACGCCCGCGGCGACCTCGAACGCCCGCGTCTCGTCCCACTCGCCAGCCGTCTCGACGCCGACGACCCCCTGTTCACCCTTGGTGAGCGTGCCCGTCTTGTCGAAGACGACGGTGTCGAGGTTCCGTGCTTCCTCCATGGCGATTCGGTCGCGGACGAGCATCCCGTTCCGGGCGGCCGTCGAGGTGTTGATTGCGACCACGAGCGGGACTGCCAGACCGAGCGCGTGTGGACACGCGATGACGAGGACTGTCACGACGCGTTCGAGGACGCCGACGCTGAATCCGACCGCGAGGACCCACGCGACGGCCGTGACGCCCGCGGCGGCGAGCGCGGCGTAGAACAGCCACCCCGCCGCGCGGTCCGCGAGGAGTTGCGTGCGGGATTTGGACTGCTGGGCGTCTTCGACCAGACGCATGATTCCCGCCAGCGCCGTCTCGTCTCCCGTCTTCGTGACCCTCACGCGGAGGCTCCCGTCCTGATTGACCGTGCCGGCGATGACCTCCGAACCGGCGTCCTTGTCGACGGGGCGGGACTCGCCCGTAATCATCGACTCGTCGACCGACGACTCGCCTTCGACGACCTCGCCGTCGGCAGGAACCGACGCGCCGGGCCGGACGAGCACGACGTCGCCCTCCGAGAGCGCGGAGACGGGGACTTCCTCTGAGTCTCCGCTCTCGGTGACGCGCTCGGCGGTGTCGGGCATGAGTTTGGCCAGTTCGTCGAGCGCCCCGGAAGCCTGCCGGACCGACCGCATCTCCATCCAGTGACCGAGGAGCATGATGTCGATAAGCGTGACCAGTTCCCAGAAAAACGGCGTCGTCCCCTCGATGAACAGGCTCGCAATCGAGTAGACGAACGCGACGGTAATCGCCAGCGAGATGAGCATCATCATCCCCGGTTCGCGGTTCGCCAGTTCGGTCCGCGCCATCGAGAGGAACGGCACACCGCCGTAGGCGAAGACGACGACAGAAAGGACGGGCGTAATCCAGACGCTTCCGGGGAACGTCGGCGCGGCGTAGCCGAAGGTACCTTGGACGAACTCGCTGAAGTAGACGACCGGCAACGACAGCGCGAGCGACACCCAGAACCGCCGCCGAAACATCTGCTCGTGGCCCGAATGGTCGGTGTGGGCCTGGCGATGGTGGTGTGACGAAGCGTCGTGGTCGTGGTCTGGGTGGGTGCTCATGGATTGGAGGGTGGGGCCGTTTTCCGTATCTTGTCCGCCTGAAACAGCGCGGCGCGGTCAGGCGAAGGGGATTCGGGGGAGAGCGGCAAGGGAGCCGCCGACGTACACGGAAACGTACGCTCCCCGGCCTTATGCGGATTTTCCCTTCGAAACATCGGCTCTGAGACGGTCGATATCTTGGAATCGAAAACATCGCCGGTCATCCCGAACCCTACCGGGCGCACGCGGGTGTGGACGCAGCAATCACAACTGGTACACCGGTGTCGCTCCAATCACCGTGCATGAACGAGCACCACGGTAAACCGAGGTGGGACGGATGAATCGGCGACGAGCAGACGCGGTCGTCGGCGCGCTCGTCGCTGGCACCGTTCTCATCGGCGGAGCGCTCAGTTGGCAGGCGTACCAGCGACAGCAGGCGTTCGAGCAGATGGGGTCGATGATGGACATGGGAACGTCGATGGGGGCCGTCCACGGAACGAACCCGCTGTGGTACGTCCTCGGGACGGTCCTCGCCGCGACCGTCATCGGCGGCGGGTATCTCGCGGTTCGAGACGCGCTCGACGGTGCGGACGCGAGCGAGCGCGTTCAGGACCGGACAGCAAATCCGACCGACCGAGAGCGGTCCGAACCGCCGGTGGAAGCCGAGGAATCGGAGGAGACGAGTACCTCGGGGTCGCACCCGCGGACTCGCGTGCTGGACCTCCTGCCGGAGGACGAGCGCCGGGTGCTCGAACCGGTTCTCACCTCTCCGGGCATCACGCAGATAGAACTCCGAGACCGCTCTGACTTCTCGAAGAGCAAGGTGAGCCAGACGGTGAGTTCCCTGGAAAAACGCGGGTTGCTGTACCGCGAGCGCCAGGGGCGAACGTATCGAATCTATCCGAGCGACGAGTTACAGCAGAACCAAGCGCCGTAGCCGACTGCCGCGGCGTCTTCTCGCCCGCGGGTTGCCCGAACCGGTGCGTGAAAGTGCGTGGGAAGACCCGACACCGACGAATTCGGCGCGGATGAACGGTCTCGTTTCTGAAAAACGATTAGAACTCTGTATAAACGTTCTCGGACGTTCTCAGCGCAGGGTTCACACCCATCCCGATAACTCCGGAGCGGCCCTACGACCAACCGAGGAGAAACACAATGACCAACGTCAAACTCGGCCGCTGGCTGCTCGCGGCGCTCGCAATCGTCGGACTCGCGGTCGCCGCGCCCGCTGTCAGCGCACACGGTGACGAAACGGCTGTCGACGACGCGGCCCCGACTAGTGGAACCGCCGCCGAGTGGGCGGCGTGGATGGAGTCGCAGATGACCGAACACATGGGACCGGGGAGCGTCGAATGGATGGAGTCGCACATGGGCGTGACCATCGACGAGATGGCCCGAGACATGGCTGACGGCAACCACGACCACGGAAGGTACGGACAGGGCGGCGGCATGTACGGTCAGGGCCACTGCTGACGGCTCTGACCGACTGAATCGCCTCGACAGAACACCGAAACTCACTAATTCGAAATATGACACGACGTGACATGCACCTCGGACGTACTGCTCGCCGCCTCGCGATGCTCGCGGTCCCGCTACTGGTCGCGGCGACCGGTACGGCCGCCGCCATGGGCGGCGGATACGGCGGCGGCATGATGGGCGGTGGCTGGGGGCTCTTCGGCGGCGGGATGGGCCTCTGGGGACTCCTCTGGATGGGGCTACTGCTCGCGGTTCCGCTGTACCTCGTCTTTGCCCTCGGGAAGCGGCGGGAGAGCGAACCCGACGAACGGCCGCTGTCGGTCCTCCGAACCCGCTACGCGCGGGGCGAACTCTCGGACGACGAGTTCGAACGGCGGCGCGAACAGTTGGAGCGCTCCGAATAGCTCGTTCGACTGGCTACCGCGACACCGTCGTCTCGGCCCGAACGTCGCGGGACGAACGGCCGACCTCCACGACGTACTCACCGGCGTCGACGGTCCACCCGTCGGACTCGTCGTATCTGCGGAACGCGTGCTCGGACAGCGAGAGTTCGACCGTCTCGGTCTCGCCGGCGGCGACTTCGACGGCCGCGTAGCCGGCGAGTTCTCGCGTCGGGCGCTCGACGCCCGCGACGGCCGGCGGGCGGACGTACGCCTGCACGACTTCTCTCCCGTCGCGGTCGGACGCGTTCGTCACCGCGACTGCGACCGCGTCGTCGCCGCGCACCTCCGCGTCGCCGTACTCGAAGGTCGCATACGAGAGGCCGTGTCCGAAGGGGTAGGTCGGCTCGGCGTCCGCGTCGGCGGCGTCGAAGTGCCGGTAGCCGACGAAGACGCCCTCGTCGTACTGCGCCTCGTCGTCGACGCCCGGGAATCGTTCCTCGGCGGCCGTGGGGTACGAGTCCTCGGGTGCGAACGTGACTGGGAGGCGACCCGAGGGGTCGACGTCGCCGTAGAGGACCGACGCGAGCGCGTCGCCGTCGGCCTGTCCGGGGTACCACGACTCGACGACGGCGTCGACCGAGTCGCGCCACGGCAGTTCGACCGGGCCGCCGGACTGGACGACGACGACGGTTCGGTCGGCGGCATCGGCGACGGCCTCGACGAGTTCGTCCTGTCCGCCGGGGAGTCGGAGCGTCTCGCGGTCCGCGCCCTCCGTGGTCGCGTCCCTGACGACGACGACCGCGACGTCGGCCTCGCGGGCGCAGTCGGCCGCCGCGTCGATGTCGGGCGTCTTCCCGCCGGGGAAGTCGTCGGCGTGGTCGCCGCCGTCCGCGGGTCCATCGTCGAAGAACGAGGGCGTGACGACGCGTTCGACGCCGGGTTCGAACGCGACCGAGCCGTCGGTTCGGGCGCGGATTCCTTCGAGCGCCGAAACCTCGCGGGCGGGGTTGACTTCGGAGGAGCCGCCGCCGCCGAGCATCGCCTCCGCGACGCCGGGGCCGACGAGCGCAACGTCGGCGTCGTCAGAGAGCGGGAGCGCCCCGTCGTCGTTCTTCAGGAGGACGGTCCCGCGGGCGGCGAGCGTCTCGGCGAGGTCGCGGTGGTCGGGCGTGTCGAGCGCGCCGCCGTCGCCCCAGTCGCCGTCGAGGAGGCCGATTCGAGCCATCTGCCCGAGGATTCGCGCGACCATGTCGTCGAGGCGGTCGGCCGGGACCGCGCCTGACTCGACCGCGGATTTCAGCTCGGTCGCGAACCTGGGCGTCGTGGTCTCGCCGGCCGGGATGCTCTCGTCGTCGCCCTCCTCAAGCATCTCGGCGTCGGGGTCGATCCCGAACGCCTCGTGGAGCGCTTCGAGCGAGATACCCGGCATTTCGAGGTCGAGGCCGGCGGTGGCCGCACCGACGGCGCTCGCGGTGCCGAACCAGTCGGAGACGACGTAGCCGTCGAAGCCCCACTCGTCTTTCAGTACCTCGGTGACGAGTCGTCGGTGGTCGCTCATGTGGGTTCCGTTGACGCGGTTGTACGCGGTCATGACCGACCCCGCGCCCGCCTCGACGGCCGCCTCGAATCCGGGGAGGTAGAGCTCTCGGAGCGCCCGCTCGCCGACTTCGGCGCTGACGACGAGTCGCTTCGTCTCCTGGTTGTTGGCGACGTAGTGCTTCGGCGTGGCGAGGACATCCTCGGACTGGATTCCCTCCACGACCGCGGCGGCGAAGTCGGCCGTCACGACGGGGTCCTCGGCGTAGTACTCGAAGTTACGCCCGCAGTTGGGGACGCGAATGAGGTTCAGCCCGGGGCCGAGGACCGCGTGCTGACCGCTGGCTTTGGCCTCGCGGGCCATCGCGACGCCCTGTCGCCGTGCGAGTTCGGGGTCGAACGTCGCCGCCACGGCGATGGAAGCCGGAAAGGCGGTCGACGAGCGGCCGGGGATACGAATCCCGAGCGGCCCGTCGGCGAGGCGAAGTTCGGGGATGTCGAGTCGGGGGACGCCGGGCACGTAGCCGGTCGCCGTCCCCTCGGGGTCGGCCGCCCCGCGCACGAGCGAGCACTTCTCGTCGAGAGAGAGCGAGTCGACCAAGTCGGAGACATCGGGGTCCGAGAGAGCCATAGAACTGGCTACGAGTTTCGTCAGTAGCTCGAATAGTGTTGTGATGCCAGCAGGGCAGGCACCCTGTCGGGGAGTCGGTGGCCAGGGTGAGAATGTCGACGAGGCAACGGGTTTTTGAACTCGTCAACTGAGATGTGAAGTATGGTTTACGAGACTGGAAACCCAACTGTCGACGACGCGGTGCGGCGAGTGCTCGGCGGCGAGGAACTCGACCGAACCGACGGCGTGGCGCTCATCGCCCAACCGGTCGAGGCGCTCGCGGCGGGGGCTGATTACGTCCGCTCGGTCCGCTCCGACGGGACCGTGGACGCCTGTTCCATCGTCAACGCCAAGGCCGGCGACTGCGCCGAGGACTGCGGGTTCTGCGCGCAGTCGGCGCACTTCGACACCGGTATCGAGACGCACGGCTTTCTCGGACCGGAGGCGGTGTTGGACGCCGCGCGACGCGCCGAGCGCGACGGCGCACAGCGGTTCGGCATCGTCGTCGCCGAGAAGGGCGTCTCGAAGGAGCGCCGGCCCAACGAGTGGGCAGAGGTGCTGGCGGCGATTCGACTCGTCCGCGACGAGACGAGCGTCGAAATCGACGCCTCGCTCGGTCTGCTCACCGAGGAGGAAGCGCGAATCCTCGCCGACGAGGGCGTGAACCACTACAACCACAACATCGAGACCTCGCCGCGGTACTTCGACGAGGTGGTCGGAACCCACGACTTCGAGGACCGACTCGTGACGCTCCGGCGGGCCAAAGACGCGGGGATGGACCTCTGTGCCGGCGTCATCCTCGGGATGGGTGAGACGCCGGCGGACCGCGTCGACGCCGCCATCGAACTCCAGAAAGTCGGCGTCGAGTCGCTCCCGGTGAACGTGCTCAACCCCGTTCCCGGGACGCCGCTCGGCGACGCCGACCACGCGGACATCACGACGACGGAACTCGTCAAGACCGTCGCCGTCTACCGACTGCTCCACCCCGACGCGCGCGTCCGACTGACCGGTGGCCGGGAGGCGAACCTCGCGCCCGACGAGCAACACCTGCCGTTCGAAGCCGGCGCGGACGGCGTCCTCACCGGCGACTACCTGACGACCGACGGGCAGTCGCCGGCGGCCGACATCGAAGTGGTCGAGCGGGCGGGCCTCGAACCGAACCGCGCGGTCAACGACTTCGACGTGGACGCCGTCAAGCGCCGAGAAGCGAGAGACGGCTGAGGGGGCGGGTGAACCGCCGAGCCGTCGAACCGCTGAACCACCCGAGACATGCCGCTCATCCGAGGGCGCTGTGCCGAGACATGAGCGAGATGACCTGCCGGTGGAGCGCCTGATTGGACGCGACGACGGTGTCGCCGGTCACGTCGTCTATCGCTTCGACGTGCGTCACTTCCCCGCCGGCCTCGCGGACGAGGAGCGGGCCGGTCCTCGTGTCCCACATATCGAGGTTCTGCTCGAAATACACGTCGAACCGGCCGGCGGCGACGAGCGCCAACTCCGCGGCGGCCGACCCCATCCGGCGAACGCCTCGCGTCGATGCGCAGAGCGCTTCGAGGTACGCGCCGTCGCCGTTCGCTCGGGCCAGCGAGTCGAACCCGGTCACGACGAGCGCGTCCGACAGCTCCGCGGCGTTCGAGACCGAGAGTTCCCGGCCGTTGACGAACGCGCCTTCACCCTCGATTGCGACGTACAACTGGTCCGCCGGGACGTAGTTGACGACGCCGACGTCGGGCCGCGTCGCCCCCTCGTACATGATAGAGACGGAGAAATGCGGCACGCCGTTGTGGAAGTTGACCGTGCCGTCGAGGGGGTCGACGACCCAGCGCGGCTTCGGGCGGAACTCCGGAGAACCCTCCTCGGAGACGACGTTGTCGTCCGGGAACGCGGCGGCTATCACGTCGATGATGCGCTCTTCGGCGGCCTCGTCCGCCGGGCGGTCGCGGGACCGCCCGCGAGACCTCGACTCGAAGCGGGCCCGTAACTCGTCGCCGGCGACCTCGGCCGCCCGAGTCGCGGTCCACAGGTAACGGTCGTCAACCATACACCGGATTGGCCGTGGCTCGTATATTGTGACTGCTATGTTGTCTCAATAGTAATCTGTTCAGTACGTTGCTATCATAGTACGGTTGATAAGTCGTTGCCAGTGACGTATCGTATGCTCACTATCGGGCATCGAGGCTGTGCGGGCCAGTATCCAGAGAACACGATTTCGGCAATCGAGCAGTCCGCGCCCCATGTCGACCTCGTCGAGGTGGACGTGATGCGCTGTGGCACCGGGGAACTGGTGGCGTTTCACGACGACGACCTGTCTCGGCTGACGACGGCCTCGGGTCGACTCGCCGAAACCGCCGTCGACGACCTCACGACGCTTCGAGTCGACGGCTCGGAGGCGACGATTCCGCGGTTCGACCACGTGGTCAAGGCGTGGCCCGCGGGCACCGGCATGAACCTCGATACCCGCGACCCGGAGCTCGTCGAAGACGCCTTAGCGGCCGTCGAGGCGCTCGACGAACGGGTCGTCCTCTCGTCGCCGTCGCGCGAGGCGGTCAGTATCGCGCTGGAGACGCCGACGTCGGCCGAGGTCGGCTACTCGTTCCGCGACGACGTTTCCGCGGAGTTGGCGTGGGCGACAGAACGGGGCTGTGATTTCGTCCACGTCGAACACGGCCTGTGCACCTCCACGGACCTCGTGGAGCCCGCGCACGACGCCGGCCTGCTCGTCGACGCGTGGACCGTCGACGACGAAGTGACCGCGACGACCCTCCAGTCGCTCGGCGTCGACGCCCTCACCGTCGACCGATGGGACGTCGTCGCCGTGGAGTCGCACTCGTGAACTCCACTCGATTCCCGAGGCTGTCGGCCGCCTTTTTATACCCCAATCAGAGCGGTACGAGCCACACCAGAGGACAACATATGTCTAATTATTTGCGATATAATGGTAAAATTTAAATTATGTGTTCGGATATGTCCCAGTACATGCCTGAAAATGGCCCTGTCGGCGAGCGAGCCGAAACGACGAACCGAGCTATCGGGCGCACAACCAGTCGACGCGGATTCCTCGCAACGGCGGGGGCTGTCGGCGTCGCGGGACTCGCGGGCTGTTCCGGTGGGAGCAACTCACCGACCCAAACCGAAGGCGGGAGCGGGAGCACCGACCAGTCGGGGACGACGGCCGGGTCGTCCGGCGCGCAGGACGTGACCGTCTCGTTTTGGCACATCTTCGGCGGCGAACTCGGCCAGACGCTGGGAGACATGGCCGCCGAGTTCTCACAGCAACGCGACGGCGTCACCATCGAGGCAGTCAACAACGGCGGCTACCGGCAGAACCTCAACCAGTCGCTGCAGGCGTCGCGGGCGGGTGACCCGCCGGGCATCGTCCAGATATTCGAGGTCGGGACGCGGCTCGCGCTCGACAGCGGCTCGTTCACGCCGGTCGAGGAGATTCTGCCAGAAGGCCAAATCGACTTTGACGACTTCCTGCCGTCAGTCTTGAACTATTACCGCATGGATGGGACGCTGAACTCGATGCCGTTCAACTCCTCGAACACCATCATGCTCTACAACAAGAGCGCGTTCGAGGAGGCCGGCCTCGACCCCGAAAGCCCGCCGCGGAGCCTCGCGGAGGTCCGGCAGGCCGCACAGACCATCGTCGACCAGACCGACATGGAGAGCGGAATCAGCTGGCCGAACCACACGTGGATGCAGATCGAACAGCAGTTCGCGAAGCAGGACCAGGTGCTCGTGAACCAGGAGAACGGCCGCGACGGTCGGCCCGACCAGACGTTCTTCAACTCCGAGGCGGGGCGCAGCGTCTACTCCTGGTGGAAGGGGATGGCCCAAGACGGCCTCTATCTCAACCCCGGCATCGAGGCGTGGGGCGAAGCGCGACAGGCGTTCCTCACCCAGAAGGTGCCGATGCTGTGGGACTCCACGTCCAACATCGTCTCGATGCAGTCCGGCGCGAAGGAGAACGGCTTCGAACTCGGCTCCGGCTACCTGCCGACGCCCGACGGCGCGAACACCGGCGTCGTCATCGGCGGGGGGTCGCTGTGGGTGCCCGACGCCCTCTCCGACGAGAAGAAGCAGGCCGCGGGTGAGTTCATCGCCTACGTCACCCAGACCGAACAGCAGGCGCGCTGGCACCGCAACAGCGGCTACTTCCCGGTCCGACAGAGCTCCATCGACCAGCTCACGGACGACGGGTGGTTCGAGAACAACCCCAACTTCAGCACGGCGTTCGACCAGCTACAGGACACCGAGGACACCCCCGCGACGCGCGGCGCGGTGATGGGCGTGTTCCCCAAGACCAGGTCGATTAACGAGGAGATATCGGTCAGCATCATCAACGACCAACTCGGCGTCGAAGAGGGACTGTCGCGGATGGACACGCAGGTCGGCGAGGCCCTCGAAGGGTACAACGGCAACTACGACGGGAGCCAGTAGGCACCCCCCGACACGTCAGTCACATGTCTACTGCCACAAAACCGTACGATTCGACGCTTCAGGCGGCGCTGTTGTTACTCCCGACAGCGGCGGTACTCGTCGCGTTCCTGTACTACCCCGCGCTCGAAACCTTCCGTCTCAGTCTCTACGAGACGCTGTTTCTCGGACAGCGACAGACGTGGACCGGGCTCGGGAACTTCGTCAGCCTGCTCACGTCGGGCGTCTACCAGTACAGTTTCTTCATCACGGTCGCGTTCGCAGCGGTCGTCGTCTTCGGGACACTCGGCGTCTCGCTGTTGATCGGCTACCTGATATTCTCCGTCGACGTCCGGTCGTCCGTCTACCTCGTCGCCGCGATTTGGCCGTACGCGCTCCCGCCGGCGGTCGCCGCGATTCTCCTGAACTTCATCCTGCACCCGAATCTCGGCATCTTCACCCACTACCTCGAACTCCTGACGCCGCTCACTTTGGACTGGTTCAACGACGGCCCGCAGGCGTTCGCCATCCTCGCGGTCGTCGTCATCTGGAAGCAACTCGGCTACAACATCATCTTCATCGTCGCCGCGCTGAACAACATCCCCGAGATACTGACGGAGAACGCGCGCATCGACGGCGTCGGTCGGTTCAGAATGCTGTACAAGGTGTATGTGCCGATGATTGCGCCGACGATGACGTTCCTCGTCGTCATGAACACGATATACGCGTTCTTCTCGACGTTCCCGCTCGTGGACCTGATGACGAGCGGCGGGCCGAGCGACGCCACGAACTTCCTGATATTCAAGCTCTACCGCGACGCCTTCCAGTTCAACAGCCTCGGACTGGCGTCCGCGCAGTCCGTGATTCTGTTCGTCGTCGTGTCGATTCTGATGTACATCCAGCTTCGGTTCGCGTCGGGCTACGGGCGGTACGGAGGATAACGAGATGGCCACAGAGACAGACACCACGACGTTCGACGCGGGAAAGCTCGCGCACCGCCTGCCGGACGACGCGCTGCTGCACGGCGGCATCGTCTTCGCAATCCTCCTGATGGCGTCGCCGCTGCTGCTCGCGATTATCATGAGCACGCAGTCGACGACGGAGGTGTATCAGGTGACGAACCTCGGCCTCGGGTCGAAGGGGCTGTCGAACTACTCGGACGCGCTCGTGAACTACGACTTCAGCACGTACATGCTGAACTCGTTCGTGATGAGCGTCATCGTCGTCGTCGGGAAGGTTACGCTCTCGCTGTTCGCGGCGCTCGCGCTCGTCTACTACCGCTTCCCGTACGAGCGGGCGGTGTTCATGTTCATCCTGCTGACGCTGTTGTTGCCGGTGCCGGTTCGAATCGTCCCGCTGTTCCAGTTGATGGCCGACCTCGGGTGGACGAACTCCCTGTTGGCGTTGACCGGGCCGTACATCGCGAGCGCGACGGCCGTGTTCCTCTTTCGCCAGCAGTTCATGGGAATCCCGGCCTCGCTCGTCGAGGTCGCGCGCCTCGACGGCGTCGGCCCGCTTACCTTCCTGTTCAGGGTGCTCATCCCGATGTCGAGAGGGATGATTGCCGGGGTGTGCGTTATCACGTTCATCTACACGTGGAACCAGTTCCTCTGGCCGCTGGTCGTCGTGACCGACAAGAGCAGTCAGGTCGTCCAAGTGGGGATTCGGTACCTCCAGGGCTCCGCGCAGGCGGGGCTGACGCAGTGGGGACTCATCATGGCCGGCGCGGTCCTCGCGTTGCTCCCGCCGCTCGTGGTACTCATCGTGCTGCACCGACCGCTCCTACGAACGCTCACCATCCAACAGAAATAGCGAACTCATCATGTCAGACATCACGATTCAGAACCTACGGAAGACGTACGACGACGTGCGCGCCGTGAAGGGTATCGACCTCGAAATCGAAGACGGCGAGTTCCTCGTCGTCGTCGGCCCCTCGGGGTGCGGGAAATCCACGACGCTCCGAATGCTCGCCGGCCTCGAATCGGTGACGGACGGCTCTATCGCCATCGGCGACCGCGTCGTCAACGAGGTGCCGCCGAAGGACCGAAGCATCGCAATGGTGTTTCAGAACTACGCGCTGTACCCGCACATGACGGCGGCGGAGAACATGAAGTTCGGTATGAAATCGGCGAGCGAGTTCTCCGCCGACGAAATCGAGCGGCGCGTCGAAGACGCCACAGAGACGCTCGACATCGCACACCTCCGTGACCGGAAACCGAAGGAACTCTCCGGTGGGGAGCGGCAGCGAGTCGCTATCGGGCGGGCGCTCGTCCGCGAACCGGACGTGTTCCTGATGGACGAGCCGCTGTCCAACCTCGACGCGAAGCTCCGGGTGCAGATGCGCGCCGAACTGCTCAAACTCCACCGCGACCTCGAAACGACGACCGTCTACGTCACCCACGACCAGACGGAGGCGATGACGCTCGGCGACAGAGTCGCCGTGCTCGAAGACGGGACACTCCAGCAGGTCGCACCGCCGCAGACGCTGTACGACTACCCGACGAACCAGTTCGTCGCCGGCTTCGTCGGCGAGCCCGCGATGAACTTCGTTCCCGTGGCGGTCCGACGGCAACGCGGTGAACACGTCGCCGAAGCGCCGGGGCTCTCGCTCACGCTCCCCGACGGCTCCGGACTGGACGACGTGGACGACGACGGACTCACGCTCGGCGTCAGACCCGAAGACGTGTCTCTCGTCTCGAACACCGCCGGGGCGTCGGAGTCGTTCACCGCCGAGGTGACAGTCACCGAACCGCTCGGAGAGCTCCTGCTTCTGCACTGTCGCCTCGGCGACGAGGAGATTCGGGTCAAGGTCGAGCCGCGAAGCCGGATTACGGCCGGAGACACCGTCGAACTCGCCGTCGATGCGGACCGCCTGCACCTGTTCGATTCGAGCGGCGACGCCGTGTACCACTCGTCGGTGCCCGAGCGAGCGACCGAGAGCGTCGTGGCCGATTGACGAGGCGAGCGGCGAAGCGAGCGCGGGGCGCGTCGCTACCGCCCGTCGAACGGCTCGGGCGACAGGTCGAGGCCCGCCCGTACCTCGTCGGTGAGTTCTTCGAGGACGCTCGTTCCGGAGCCCGGTTTCGAGTCCCACGACCAATCCTCGTGGAGGCGGAGACGGCCGTCGTCCAGTCGCTCGATGCGGTCCGTCGAGTGGCCGGTCGCGGTGGTCCCGTCTTCGGTGACGTGCGAGTATCGGAAGTCGAGCGTGTCGCCGAGGTGGAGGCCGACGAGATGGCCCAGCCTGACGGTTCCGCCGCGGTACGTCGCGTGAATCAGGTCGTCGGACTGGTCGAACCAGAAGTAGGTGTCGCCGCCGACGTCGCCGCCCTCGGCGTTGGCGACCGACTTGAAGACTCGTCCGTCGAGCGACGGCGCGTGAGATTCGGGCATAGTCCGTGTGCGAAGCCGACCGTTATGAGTGGTCCGCCGCAACGCACGGAGGAACCCGGCTGGCACCCGGCCGACGATCCGCTACGGACCGTCGCGAACCGCCACACCACCACCGGTGTCAGTCGCTATCCGTTCCCCGAATCGCCGTTCGAGCCGGATTCGACCGCGTCAGTCGCCTTTTCGATTCCTTTCTTGGCCTTCTCCTCGCTCACCTTCGTTCGCTTTCCGACCTGTTTGGCGACTTCGTCTTCGCGTCCCTTTACGAGGCCGAGCAGCCGTCGAAGCTTGCTCATCACGCCCATAGCGTCGGCGATAACGACTCCTCGGAAGAAAAAGTGGCGGCCGTCGAACGAACCGACGGGTGCCGAGCGTACACAGCGGCGGAATAGTAAATAATCAGATATACCTATAAAGATGGTATGTTTGCGGTGTCATCTCGAATCCCCATTCATGGTTCGGAAACCGAGAGAGACGTATGAGCCGTAACGACTGTTTTTTCGGTGTTTACGGATGTATTCGGGAGCAAGCCGTAGCAGTACGAGATTTCGTTGACTGATGCCGAAAGTCTGACCCGAGAACTGGTCCGAACGGTTTGCCTAGTATTTTCAGTCGTTTCAGCGTTCGAGTAGTGACTTCTCGGATATTTTCCGGACACGAAGCGAGAGATAGCGCATTGGAGACTAAAATTACTGAATTCTGATGATATTGTGAATTAGTATTTTATCAGATGAGAAAAATTCGCCGGCCGTAATCGAAAGCGTGCAGTCACTGCGTCCGAACACTCGCTCAGCACGGTGGTGCGTTACGAGAATATATTACAGGCGTACGAGCGTAATTTGTTGATTCACAGTAATAATACAGCGAAGAGAACGGTTGTAACTATTGCAGGTATATAATGTTCGACAGTTCCGAACGACCGGGGAACGGTCGGCAGGAAACGACGCGGGATGGTCCCGCCCGGGTCACGCGAGCGCGAGCTCCAGTTCGAACTCGCTGACGATGTCTTTGACCGTGTGCGCGAGTTCGGCCTTCCGGTCCTCGCCGGTCACCGAGTGGGCCGGGCCCGTGACGCTGAACCCGCCGATAACGTCGCCCGAGCGGCGCGTCGCGGCGACGCCGATGGCGTAGAGTTCGTTGAAGTTCTCGGCGCGGTTGACCGCGTAGCCCTGCTCGCGGACGCGCTCTAACTCCTCGAACAGTGCCTCGCGGTCGGTCGTGGTGTTTTCCGTCTCCTGTGGGAGGCCCCACCGGTCGATTATCTGTTCGATGCGCGGCTCCGGAAGCTCCGCGAGAATCGCCTTCCCGACGGCGGTGTTGTGCAGGAACAGTCGGTTGCCGAGTTGCTCGTGGGACCACCCCATCTTACTCCCCGACGCGGTGTGCAGGAAGACGGCCTTCCCACCCATCTCGACGGTGAAAATCGACCGGAGTCGAGTCTCTTCGAACAGACGCTCCGTGAACTGTCGCGCGAGGACGAACGCCGGCTCTCGCGTCCGGACTTGGTTCCCCAACCGGAGCAGTTCCGGACCGATGAAGTAGAAGTCGCCCTCCTTGATGACGAACTGCTCCTGCTTGAGCGTCGCGAGGTGGCCGTGAATCGTGCTCTTGGGCTTGTCCATCCGCTCGGCGATTTCGGAGACTCGCGCGCCGTCTATCGCTTCGAGTTGCTTCAGAATCTCTATCGAGGTGGCGGTCGTCCGGAGCGTCTTAGTCGAGTTATCCGTTGGCATACCTCAATATTTTCGGCTACGTATTTAAAGTTCAGGATGGTCGAACGGCTAAGAGGACGCGGTCTCGGCGTGACGGCGTCTGGGCGGCGGCGACCGGGGTCACCCCTCGACTTCGACCCATCCGCCGCGCTCGCCGGACTCGTAGGCCGCATCGAGGACGCGCAGCAGTTGCACGGCGTCGTCGACGGTCGCGGGCACGTCGCCGGTCTCGTAGCCCGCGAAGTAGTCCTCGAAGTAGTCCTGCACGAAGTCGCCCCAGGCCGGGAACCGGTCGTAGGTGAACTCGAACTCGACGGTCCGCTTCGGCGCGGCGGTCCAGTCGGGATGCTCCGAGGTGATGTCCAGCGGGACCGTCGGTTCGTGCTGCAGCGAGTCGTGGTGCAGCGGCGTCAGCGCCTGTCCCTCGGTGCCGTAGAGCCCGAGGTGCGTGTCCTTGCCGCGGTCGCTCAGGTAGTAGCCGGTGTGGTACGTGCCGAGCGTCCCGCTTTCGGTCTCGAACTGGAGGACGGCCCCGGCTTCTACGTCCGTCTCGACCGCGTCGTGGAACCGGGCGTTCACCCGCGCGATGGGGTCGTCGAGAATCCACGGCATCACGTCGACCCAGTGCGGGCCAATCCACTGGAGTGCGCCGCCACGACTCGTCTCCCGGTCGTAGAGGTAGTGGTCGGTGTCCCGGTAGGAGAGCTGGCTGGCGTTGAAGCGGCCGTCGAGCGTCCACACGTCGCCGAAGAAGCCCTCAGAGACCCGGTCGCGGAGCGCCATCGCGACGGGGTTGCGCCGGTAGTACATCGTCGGCGAGACGGTCACGCCGAGTTCGTTGGCCCGGTCGGCGATGTCTTCGAGATCGGCGGCGGTCCGAGCGATGGGTTTCTCGCTGACGACGTGAACGCCGTTCTCGACGGCGCTCTCGATGATTGACGGGGTCTCGTCGCTCCGGTAGGTTATCCACGCCACGTCGACGTCGGCGTCGGAGACGAGTTCGTGGGGGTCCTCGTAGACCGCCGCGCCGCCGACGAGGTCCGCCATGTCCTGCCCCTCGGTCGTGATTTCGTCGGGGCGGTCGTCCATCGCCGCGATGTTCTCCACATCGACCCGTCGTCCGGGTTCGCAGACCGCGGTAATCGTCGCGTCTAACTCGCTCGCGACGGCGAAGTAGGGGTCCCGGTGGTGGTGGTCGATACCGATGTATCCGATATTCGTACCCATACACGTACTTCACCGAAAATAATTTAAAAATATGCGGGTACAAGCAAGATAGTCGGCGGCAGGCGGTTCGTCGGCCTCACGCGGTCATTGTGAGGGTGTCTCGACCCGACGAGACCACGACCGGAGCCACGGTCGAGTCCCGCCATTGGGGACGTTCAGCTCGTGGCTGTTGACCGCGAGGTTCGGGTAGCCGCCGACCTGCTCCTGACTGTCGACGAGGTAGCTCTCCCCGTTTTCGACGTTTTCGAGGATGCGTTCGTCGGTCGCTGTGCGGTCGGCCGGGCGCGCGCCGACGTTCGCGAGGTTGTGGTCGAACGTCCGGTCCGACGACATCGCTGCCAGTCCGTCGGGCCACAGCGGCCGCTCGTCGACCACGGTCACGTTCTCGTCGACCATCGGCACGTCGCCGTCGGTGCGGTTGTCTTCGAGGTACGCCACGGCGGTGTCCACGTCGTCCTCGGTGAAGACGTTCGCCTTATTCGAGTTGGGCCGGAGATAGGCGTTGCCGACGATGCTCGCCTCGGTGTCGGGGTCCATCCACGTACCGTCCTCGTGGTCGTACATCACGTTGTTGACGACGACGCTCTCGGTCCCCTCCTTGAGTCTGGGATGGCGGTCGGTGTTGAACGCCCAGACGTTCCCCAGCATGGCGACGTTCTTCGCGTCGTTGCCGATGAGCGAGCCGTAGCCGTGTTCGCCCTTCGGGTGGACCGAGTCGTCGAGCGCCTCGGCGACGAGGCAGTTCGAGACAGTCGTCTCCGCAGTCTCGTAGCCGACCGAGAGGCACTCGTCGACGCTCCACGAGGCGGAGACGTGGTCGATGACGTTGTTCGTCGTCTCGTCGGCCGTGTTGACCGTGTCGAGCGCCCAGTCCTCGGTCGGTTCCTCGATGCCCGCGTCGCCGAGTCGCACCCGGACGTGCTGGAGGACGCAGTCGCTCGCCCCGATATTCACGCGACCCTTGACGAACGTGACGCCCGGCGAGGGCGCGGTCTGGCCCGCGATGTAGCACTTGTCGTACGGAATCGGGAGGTCGCGCACGCCGAGGTCGATCGTTCCGCTGGTCTCGAAGACGACCAGTCGCTCGCCGTCGATGGTGACCGCCTTTTCGAGTTGGCGACGCGTCGGCTCGGTTATCACGATGACCGGCGTGTCGTCGTCGAGCCACGGTGCAGCCTCGGCGAACCCGTCGCTCGGTCCGAAATGCGACGCGCTGTCCGGACCGGCGTGGGCCGGAACCTTGCTGTTCGACGGGTTCGAGGTGTTGAACGTGGAGACTGCGCCTCGCGCGGTGTCTCCGTCGGCCGTGTCTGCCACCGCGCGCACCTCGTAGTAGCGACGTTCCGTCAGGTCGTCCGCCTCGACGCTGAACGCGCCCGGTGAGGTGAGTTCCGTCGGGTCCGTGGTCTTCCACGATTCAGTGGGTACCTCCCGATACTCGAAGTAACAGTCCGCGGAATCAGCACCACCGAGGTCGCCGAGTTCGCCGGTGAGCGTCGCGGATCCGGGGCCGATGTCGGTCACGTCGTCGGTCGAGACGAGCGGGACGCCCGTCGTGTTCTCCACGCTTCCCGCGACTTCGACGTCGCCGATATCGCGGTTCTGGTCGGGGTCGACGCCAGAAAGGCTCTGGAACGTCGCCGTCGCGAGCGTCCCCGAGAGGTGGCTGGTGACCGCCAGACCGACGTAGACGCTGTCGCCCAGCGAGATGTCGGTGGCGTCGAGCGTGTTAATCGACGTCCACGTCTCGCCGTCCGTGGAGTGGTACGTCTCTATCGTGTCACCGCTTCGCTTGAGACGGAGCCAGTCAGCCTGTGTGCCGCCGACGCTGTTCGTCTCGGCACCGTCTTCGGGCCGGTACTGCATCGACGCCTCGCCGTTGGGCCGGCGACGGACCATGACGTTCTTCGAGTCGGGGTCGAGCGACTCGCGGACCATCGGGCCCGTCTTCGTCCAGCTTTCGATGTTGTCGATGCCGGTGTTCTGGACGGCGACGTCGAAGTCGCCGCTCAGTTCTGTGTAGTAGTAGTGGAACGCGTCGGCAGTACCCCAGATGTCGTCGCCGCCGCCCTGCATCGAAATCACGGTCGCGGCCGCGGCGCTGCCACCGAAGAGGCCAGTCGTCGCCGCACCAATACTTCCTGCTCCGAGCACGCGGAGGAACGTCCGTCTATCGGGTCTCATGAGTGCATCACTCGAACAGACAACATATTCAACGATTGTTATAATTTATGGCAGCCTGAATCCGGCACCGGCAGAGTATATAAAGTTCGTGAGGCACGAACGGTTGACGCCGCGGCTGGTTCGAAATAACGAGATGAGACATAAGATATTACACCCATATGCTTGTAATACATGTGTCGTATCTTATAAAGTTCGGTATATTCGAATAGAGATGTCCGATCACACACGTCGTCGATTACCGTTCTCTCGGACACCGTCGAATCGGCGGCTCGCGGGCGCAGACGACGGTCAGGCGCGCGAATCGTTCCGGCGGAAACCGAAGCCATGCAAAAGGTTATTACACTCCGACCAGCAGATTGGTGCAACGAGTCAGCACATGCAAGAGCTAGGTATCATCATGAACGGCGTGACCGGCCGGATGGGAACGAATCAGCATCTCATCCGCTCCATCGTCGCGCTACGCGAGGAGGGCGGCGTGGAACTCCCCAACGGGGAGCGAGTCATGCCGGACCCGATTCTCGTCGGCCGCAACGAACGCAAACTCCGCGAACTGAGCGAGGAACACGGCATCGACCGCTGGACCGTCGACCCCGACCTCGAGACGTGTCTCGACGGCGACGACGAGGTGTACTTCGACTCCCAGATAACCCCCCGCCGCCCGGACAGCGTCATGAAAGCCATCGACGCCGGAAAGCACGTCTACTGCGAGAAGCCGCTGGCGAGCGACCTCAGCGCCGCGCTCGACGTGGCCGGGATGGCCGAAGAGAGCGACGTGAAACACGGTATCGTCCAAGACAAACTCTGGCTGCCGGGGCTGTTGAAGCTCCAGCGACTCATCGAACAGGACTTCTTCGGCGACATTCTCTCGGTGCGCGTCGAGTTCGGTTACTGGGTGTTCACCGGCCACGGCCAAGAGGCACAGCGCCCCTCGTGGAACTACCGCGCCGAGGACGGCGGCGGCATCGTCGACGACATGTTCTCCCATTGGAGCTACGTGCTGGAGAACCTGTTCGGCGAGGTGGAGTCCGTCCGCTGTCTCCAGAAGACCCACATCGACGAGCGAATCGACGAGGACGGCGAGCCGTACGAGGCGACCGCGGACGACGCCGCCTACGCCATCATGGAACTGGAAGACAACATCGTCGCCCAGCTCAACTCCTCGTGGACCGTCCGCGTCAACCGCGACGACCTCCTCGAAATCAAGGTCGACGGGACCGACGGAAGCGCCGTCGCCGGCCTGCGCGACTGCAAGACGCAGGGCCACGCGAACACGCCGAAACCGGAGTGGAACCCCGACACACCGAAGGAACACGACTTCTACGAGGACTGGACGGGCGTCCCGAACAATCAGGTGTTCGAGAACGCGTTCAAGCTCCAGTGGGAGAAGTTCATCCGCCACGTCGTCGCCGACGAGCCGTTCCCGTGGGACTTCACCGCCGGGGCGCGCGGCGTCCAACTCACCGAGGCGAGCTATCGGTCCTCAGAGGAGGGCCGCCGCGTCGTCCTCGACGACCTCAGCGTGTAGGAACTCCCCCCGACGAACAGTTTTATGTCGAACTCGGCCGTCGAGTTTCGCATGCACACAGATGGCGACGAGAACCCCGTAGACTGGCTCTCAGTCCCGGAAGACGTTATCCTCGAAGCGTGCGGTAACCCCCCGCTCCCCGAGTTAGGTATCATCGAACAGGTCTGGGAGACGAATCCGATTCCGGCGGCCGAGGTTCCAGAGGCGGCCGCGAAGGCCGTCGCCGCGCTGTCGTTCGCGGACGTTCCCGACGGCGGCGAGGTCGCACTCGGCGTCGGAAGCCGCGGTATCGCGAATATACCCGACATCGTCGCGGGCGTCGTCGAGGCCGTCTCCGAGGCGGGCTACGAGCCGTTCGTGTTCCCCGCGATGGGAAGCCACGGCGGCGCGACCGGCGAGGGACAGCAGGAGATGCTGAACGAACTCGGCGTGACCGAGGAGCGAATCGGCTGCGAGATTCGGTCCAGCATGGAGGTCGTAGAGGTCGGGCGCACGCCGGACCGCGACGTGCCCGTCGTCGCCGACGCCAACGCCGCGGGTGCGGACGCCATCATCCCCATCAACCGCGTCAAGCCCCACACCGACTTCGACGGCGAGGTCGAAAGCGGGCTGTCGAAGATGCTCGTCATCGGGATGGGCAAACAGCGCGGCGCGCAAATCGCCCACAAGTGGGCCGTCGACTGGTCGTTCCGGCGGATGATTCCCGAGATAACCGAGCAACTGCTGGACTCGCTTCCCATCGTGGGCGGCGTCGCCATCGTGGAAGACCAACACGACGACACCACGCTCATCGAGGGCGTTCCCCCGTCAGGCTTCCTCGACCGCGAGCGCGAACTGCTCGAAACCGCGTACGAACTGATGCCGAAGCTCCCGTTCGAGGAGCTCGATTTGGTCGTGTTCGACCGACAGGGCAAAGAGATTAGCGGGCAGGGGATGGACACGAACGTCATCGGCCGCCGGCCGTTTTCCATCAACGAGCCTGCCCCCGAGAAGCCGAACATCAAGCGCATCTACACCCACGGTCTGACCGAGAAGACCCACGGCAACGCGATGGGTGTCGGGTCGGCAGACGTGATTCACGAGGACATCGTCGCCGAGTTGGAGGCGCAGACGACGCTCATCAACGCGCTCACCGCGAGCACCATCCGCGGCGTGAAACTCCCGCCAGTCGTCGAGACCGACCGCGCGGGCGTGGTCGCCGCGCTGTCGACCATCGGCGTCGTCGACCCCGACACAGTCCGGGTCGTCCGCGCGGCCGACACCATGCACCTCGCTCGGCTGTACGCCTCGCCGGCGCTCGTCGAGGAGGCCCGCGACCGCGACGACCTCCGCGTGGTCGAAGAAGCCTCGCCGATTGCGTTCGAAGACGGGCAGTTCGCCGCGCCGTCGCTTCGGGACTGAAGCGCGCAGAAGCGTCTTTTTCGGAAAAACGAGTGTGTCGGGCGTCGCCTACCGCTCGACCGTCTCTGGCTGTACTGAAACGACGGCCTCGGCCATGTCGCCGTAGTTGCCAGCGAGGAGCACCGAGGATTCGCCGTCGCCCTCGTCGCGGACGTGAGCGAACGGTTCGCCGTCGTCGGGGGCGACGCAGCCGCCGATTCGGAGGTTCTCGACGCCGTCCGCCACGACAGCCGGGGCCTCGTCGGCCTCGGCCTCGAACCCGTCGAGGACGACGGTCGAACTCGCTTCCGCGGTCAGCGGGGTCCCGCTCCCATCGGGGACCGTCACGCGAACGTCCTTGAACGAGACGCTGCCGAGCGACTTACAGAAGACGCCGTGTCGCTGGTCGTAGCCCTTCGCCATCGCGGGCGAGAGGTCCGAGGCGTCGAACGGGCGGGTCGCGTCGATGTCCACGTCGGTAAAGGAGATTCCCTCGAACCGCTGTTCGGGGAGGCCCGCGAGGAACGCCGCCGACTCGACCTCCTCGGCGGAGATGTGGTGAAAGTTGACGTTGCGGACGTTCGGCGTCGCCTCGGTGACGGGCTTGGGGTCGCTGTCGATGTCCGTCTGGTAGTAGCCGTTGATGACGAACGGGCAGGCGACGCGGCGCATGATGATAGTGTCGAACCGGAGGTCCTCGACCGTCCCGCCGCGGCCGCGCTTGGACTTGATGCGGATGCCGCGGTCGGTGTCGGTGAAGGTGCAGTTCGTGACGGTGACGTGCCGCACGTCGCCGGCCGTCTCGCTCCCGATGACGACGCCGCCGTGGCCGTGTTCGACCGTGCAGTTGGTCACGACGACGTTCTCGGTCGGGCGTCCGACCTCGCGGCCCTGCTCGTCCTTGCCGGACTTCAGGCAGATGGCGTCGTCGCCGGCGTCGATGTGGGTGTCGCTGACCCTGACAAAGCGCGAGGAGTCGATGTCGATGCCGTCGCCGTTCGGGGCGTCCGGCGGGTTCTGAATCGACACGTCGTGAATCGTCACGTCGTCGGAGTAGACCACGTGGGTGTTCCAGAACGGGGAGTTCCGGAGCGTCACGCCGGAGACGGTCACGTTCTCACAGCCGTCTATCTGGAGCAGTGGCGGGCGCACCGTGAACGTGCTCACCTCGTCCTGCTGGTTGCCACGTCGAATCTCCTCGAGTCGCTCGGTGAGTTCGGAGGGGTACTGCTCGGGCGGTAACGACACGAACTCCCACCAGTAGGAGCCGCCGCCGTCGATGACGCCCTCGCCGGTGATGGTGACGTTCTCGGCGTCGGCCACGTGGAGACACGGGTGGAAGCCGTCTTGGTCCCACCCCTCCCAGCGGCTCTCGACCGTCGGGAACTCGGTGAAGTCCTGGACGAACTGGAGTTCCGCCCCGTTTGCCAGTCTGAACGTCGTGTCGTCGCCGACGCGGAGCGGGGCGCTTCGGTACGTCCCCGGCGGGAGATACACCTCGCCGCCCTCGCCGGCGCAGTCGTCGAGCGCCGCCTGAATCGCCGCCGTGTCGAGCGAATCGTCGTCTTCGATACCGTAGTCGCGCACGTTCCGCTGTTCGAGAGTCACGCCTCAAGCATCCGCGAGCGCGTTGATAAACGTTGTGCCGGGGTACCACGAGGCACCGGTATCGGAGACGCGAGGCGAGAGCGGAAGCGGGTCGGGACAGCGCGTCGGCTCAGAGCCGGTCGCGCAGGAAGGGCCACGCGCCGGCCTCGAAGAAGCGGTGGCCACCGTCGCCGACGAAGAGGCTGCACTTCCCCTCGGCATCCGCGGCGCGGTACCGCCCGCGGATTCGGTCGAACGCCCGTCTCGTCCCGGCTATCGGGAAGATGGGGTCGGATTCGCCCGCAACGATGCGGAGCGACCGCGGAGCGACGAGGCCGGCGATATCCCACACTTCGCCGAGGCGTCGGAGGCCGGGAACGTAGTTGCACAGGCAGTGGTCGATGGGGACGATGGAGTCCTCGAACGGGCAGACCGACGCGCAGGCGACGACGTGCCTGATTCGGTCGTCGAGCGCGCCCGCGAGGAGCGCGATGGTTCCGCCGCCGGAGTGGCCGCAGACGGCTAGTCGGTCGGCATCGAGCGCGGGATGCCCCTCGACGAAGTCGACTAGGCGACGCACGTCCCACACGCGCTCACCGACGAGCGACCGGCCGAGGAGCTGGGCGCGTTTCTGCCAGTACGTACATGGGTTGACAGCATCGGACTCGTCCGACTCGTCGGCCGCGTCGGGACGCAGTTCGCCGAAGGCACGCATGTCTGGGGCGACGACGGCGAAGTCCCGCCGGGCCGCCTGTCGGGCGATGTCCCGCCGGTCGTCGTCGATGTGGCGGCTGGCCGCCTCGCCCTCCGCGACGCCGGCGGCGAGGTCTTTGCCGTGTTCGGTGTGGCCGTGCAGCGCGACGACAACCG
The DNA here is from genome assembly GCF_003383095.1 of Haloferax sp. Atlit-12N. Taxonomy (NCBI): domain Archaea; kingdom Methanobacteriati; phylum Methanobacteriota; class Halobacteria; order Halobacteriales; family Haloferacaceae; genus Haloferax; species Haloferax sp. Atlit-12N. The sequence goes on along the minus strand of NZ_PSYW01000003.1, from coordinate 348,816 downwards.
GATATGGCGGGTCCACCGAGTCGGGGAGAAGCAGGTAGAACGGGACGCGGAACCCCCGTTCGGTGCGGACGCTCCACGTCTGTCGCTCGTAACTCCGGTGTTGAACCGCCGCTTCCGGTCGCTCCCGTCGATTCGGATCGATGCCCTCGACGGCTCGGTCACGCATCGCCGGAAATCCGAGCACGTCGCGTAGTTCGTCGCGGAACGACTCCTGCCACGCCTCGAACTCCGGTCCCGTCTCACCCGCGTACTCGACCGAGCGGTCGGTCGCTCGGAGGACGCCGTCGAACCAGTCGTCGTAGTCGAAGCCAGTCATTCGGTGTCGTTCCGACGAACGCGGTGGGTTCACAAGTGCGTGTCGGCGTTGCGGACCGGGAGAATTGTTCCCCGTGGGCGAACAGAATCGGTTGTGAAGAAAACAGGACGCAGAACCCACCACTCACCCATTTTCGGTCGTTTTCGATGGAGAACGAACCGGTCTGAAATCGGGAAAAGGAGCATTACGGTTGTAGCGTCGTCACGGCGCGTAGCGAACCGAATAGAGTCCGATTTCTGCCAGTAGAGTCCCTAGAAGTAGTGATTTTGCTGTTCACAGCGTTGACTGGGACGCTACTCAGTGAGGACGACCAACCGAATTCGGCTGTTGAGTTCCCCATACGCGAACAAAAACTAACACCTATATTACAGATTAGACGCGGAAACCGAAAGACGGCGGCGAGATGGAGGTGAAAGTGATACTATGATATGAAGAACAGCGATGATCCGAGTCGGCAGAGACGACGGGAGAAAACAGAAGCCGAACGCGTTCACTCGAGGGCGTCACTCAGATAGCCGCAGCGCCAGAAGACGACGCCGACGGTCGCGAGGAGTACGCCGGCGAGGGCGAAGTCCATCATGAGGACGACGTACGACGCGGTCCCGCGCTCGATGCCCGTCATCGCGAGGAGGCCGAGCACGACGATGAGCAGCGTGAACGAGAGCACGCTCGTCCACAGCATCTTCTTTCGGCAGATCCAACATTTGAAGTACGACTGTTCTGAGGTTCCCATTACCGGCGATTTCGCAAAACGGGATAATAGTCCTTTGGGGGACCGCCCCGCGCGTCGCGAGGGTCACGAGCGCGGCCGCGTAATCAAATACTGTCAGTAGATAATTACCATTATCGATGGGTATATATGGGATAGTCATAATGGGTACTGTGTGATGGATTCGCAAAGCAGCGCTGAGTCCGACAAGTGGATCAGCGACGACGAGTGGGAAGACGTATCGCCACAGACACGCCGGCGTCTGCTTCGAAACGCGTTCGGTGCCACGGCCGGTGCCGCCGCGCTGGCCGGTTGTAGCAGTGGTGGTAACGAAGACACGCCGACTCCGCTCGAGAACGAGGGTGGCGGCGGCGGGAGCACGACGACCGAGGGCGATTCGACCGGCCAGTCGTCGGGACGAACGCTCGACCACATCATCTCGCTCGCACCGACGAACGCCCGATTCAACCCGTACGGCAACGCCGCGAACTTCTCGTTCCGGTGGTACTGGGCGATGTTCGACCAGTTGGCCGTCCACGACAAGGTGTCGAACAAGACGAAAGGGATGGTCATCGAAGACTGGGAGTACGCCGACAACGGACAGGTCGCGTGGAACGTCCGCGACAGCTACACGTGGCACAACGGCGACGACCTGACCGCGGAGGACGTGGCGACTCAGCTCAAGATCGGCAAGCTGATGCAGACCGTCCACAAGGGCTACGGCGCGCAACCGCTGTACGAGAACGTGGAGACGACCGGGAAGTACGAACTCACGTTCGATCTGGTCGAGCCAGACATCAGCCGGGAGATATTCGAGTTCGGTCACATGAAGCGCCGCGCGTGGCTCTGGGCGCACCGGGACATCTGGGGGAAGTACGCCGAGATGTTCGACGACGCCACCACCGACTCGGAGCGGACCTCTGCCCAGCAGGAGATGATGCAGGCGGTTCAAAAGAACGTCTGGGACAACGCGAACGTGCCGGGGAACTCCGTCTGGGAGTTCGTCAGCGGAGAGGAGAACGTCGCGCACTTCGAACCCTACGACGACTACGTCAGCCCCTTCAGCGACGCCGAGTGGTCGAACGGCGAGATTACGGGCGACATGATAGACTACAGCCTCGACTGGCACCGCTACCCGAACCAGCAACAGCGGACCAAGGCGATGCAGGAGGGCGTCATCGACGTGAGCTACCCGCCGGAGTCACAGTCCGCCCGTGACCGACTCAAGGAGAACGGGTGGGGGCCGGCCGACAGCCTCTCCGAGGACCAGATCACGCCGCAGATGCGCAGCGGGGCGATGGGCGTCCTGCTCAACTGTCAGAGCGACATCACCGGCGACCCGCGCGTCCGGAAGGCGATTCACCACATCGTCCCCCGGAAGCCCCTCGTCGAGTGGGTTCCGGACTACGGCACCTACTGGGTCGAAGACCGCATTCCGTCCGGCATCGGGCAGGACAAGGAAGTGCCATGGTTCGGCGGGAACTCGAACTGGCCGAGCGGCGACCTCGCGAAGCTCGAACGGTACGCCCACACGGAAGACGACGTGGACGAACAGCGGGCGACCGAACTCCTCGAGGCCGCCGGCTTCTCGAAGTCGGGCAACCGCTGGAAAGACCCGAACGGCGAGAACGTCACCCTGCGGTTCTACACGGCGACGTCCGACGAGGAGCCGATGGCTCTGCGGTTCGCGCAGATCGCGAAGTCCTACCTGGACAGCTTCGGTCTCCAGACCGAAGTGACCGCACAGGAGGCGACCATCCGCGCCGGGAAGACGATGGAGTCCGGCGACTGGGAGCTGCTGTTCGACAACTGGGGCGGCGCGAAGTCCGGCCCGCCGTTCCTCGGCTTCTCGAACTCCTTCCGGGTCCAAGAGTCGCTGTCTGGACAGCCGCTTCCGAGCAACGACAGCTGGGCGATGGACCGCGTGGTCGAGGTGCCGTACCCAATCGGCGACCCGACCGGTGACCTCCAAGAGGTCGACGTCATCAACAAGCTCAACGAGCTTCGGACGCAGATGTCCGACGAAGAGCGCAGACAGAAGGTCGCGGAAGTCTCGTGGATATTCAACCAGTCGCTCCCGATGATGCTCATCAACGAGGAGGGCGGCACGGGTGGCTACTGGCTGAATCACGACAACTGGGCGACGAAGCCGCCGAACAACAACCTGAATCCGGCGTACCGCTACGAAATCGTCGAAATCGGCCAGTACTCCTACTGCCAGTACATGGCCAAGATGGGAACCGAGTACTTCCACCCGGCGGAGGGAGGGCAGTAACCGAACCGGGCGCCGCCACCTGAACGAGAAACCGTCGTCTCACCGAGATCAGTCAGAACGTATCAGCCATGCGGTGAACTCCCCGTCCGGGGGCGCAACGCGCCGCCTCCGGACGCGACGACGGCGAGACAGTTCGGTCGATTGCGGTCGAAAGTAGCCCTATTCATAATGATTAAGTACCCACATGAGAGGTAAGAACTAGCAAGGATGGTCGAGAAAAATTACTACGTGCGCCGGATAGCGCAGGCCCTGATAACGGTCTGGGCGGCGATCACGTTCTCGTTCGTGACGGTTCGGCTCATACCGGGCGGGCCGATGGACTACATCGCCGCGCAGATTAGACAGCGGTCCGGGGGGGCGGTTTCGTCGACCCGCCTCAACCAGATGGTCGAGATGTACTCGAACGTCAACCCGGACAAGCCGATGCTGCAGGCGTACGTCGAATACATCGTATCGGTTGCGCAACTAGACTTCGGGCGGTCTATCTTCTACTCGGACCCGGTCTGGAGCGTGCTCGGACCGGCGATCCCGTGGACGATGTTCGTCTCGCTTTTCGCCCTCGTCATCGGCACCATCATGGTGTTCCTCATCGGCGGCTTCCTCGCCGTCCACGAGGGAGACACCTGGGACGTGGTCGGGAGTTACTTCGTCATCTTCTCCGACGCCGTCCCGTACTACATCGTCGGGCTCGTACTGCTTTTCACGCTCGGATTCGGCACCGAGTTCTTCCCCAATGGGGGGCGGTACGACAACGCGCTCACGCCCGGGTTCAACATCGAGTTCATGGCCAGCGTGCTGCGACACGCGGCGCTGCCCATCATGTCGTTCGCGCTGACCTCGTGGGGCGGCCTCGAGTTCCGCGCGCACTGTACCCGCATCATCGGTGAGGACTACGTCGACGTGGCGGAACTCAGGGGACTGCCCGACAGCCGGATTCAGCTACGGTACATCGGCTGGAACTCGATGCTCCCGATGTACACCGGTCTCATGGCCGGCCTCGCCAGCCTGTTCGGCGGTTCGGTCATCATGGAGCAGATATTCCGCTACCGCGGCATGGGCTTTTACTTCTACGAGGCCACGATGGCGCGGGACTACACGACGGTCATGGCGGCGGTCATCCTCTTCACCATCGTCACCGTCGTCGGCCTGCTCATCGCCGACTTCACCTACGGCTTCATCGACCCGCGCGCCGGGCACACCCAGCGCGAGTCCTACTCGCGGTCGTACCGCGAAACCCTCCAGCGGTTCGTCAACCGCCTGCGAGGCGGCGGCGCGGACGAGACCGAGACCATCGACGACCGCATCGAGGGCAACCGCATCTCGGCGAGCGGCGCGATGAGCTTCGACGTCGATAGCTCCGACTTCTCGCGCGGCGAGTACATCAAAGAGCGAATCGACCAGAGCCTCCTGACCCCGTTCCGCATCATCTGGACCTCGCCGCGGGCGCGGGTTGGCGCGATAATCCTCAGCATCTTCGGGTTCCTCGGGCTGTTCGGGCCGTACATCGTCCCCGAGGTCAGACCGATGCAGGGGCCGATTCTCCTGCAACCGCTGGAGAACATGCGCTACCCGCTCGGCACCGACGACATCGGCCGCGACCTCCTCGCACAGCAGGTGCTCGCGACCCGCCCGATGCTCGTCATGATGCTGTCGGGGGCACTCGTCACGCTCGGGCTCGCCATCTTCTTCGGCGTCACGTCCGGCTACCTCGGCGGCGTCATCGACAAGGTGCTCATGACGGTGACCGACGTGATGATGAACATCCCCGGCCTCGCGCTCGTCATCGTCCTCGCCGTGATTCTCGAACCGAAGAGTCCGGTGTTCGTTGGGTTCGTGCTGGCCATCGACAACTGGCCACGCTTGGCCCGACAGCTTCGCTCGCAGGTGCTCACCATCCGCGGTGAGTCCCACGTCGAGGCCTCGCGCGTGCTGGGACTACCCACGTCGAGCATCCTCTCGAAGAACGTCATGTCCCGGCTCATGCCGATGCTGACGATGGGGACCGTCGGCTCCATGCGGAACATCCTGATGGAGTCCGTCGGCCTGTACTTCATCGGCGTGCTGCCGTTCACGACGAGCAACTGGGGCGTCGTCCTCAACATCGCCCGCAACGGCGGGGCGCTGTCCGGCATGGACCGCTTCCACTGGCTGCTCGCGCCGATACTGTTCATCGTCACGATGACGTACGGCCTCCAGCTGTTCGCGCAGGGGACGGACCGACTGTTCAACCCCCGTCTGCGCGCTCGCCACGCGGCCACCGTCTCGACCGACGACATGGAAGGCGGTAGCGGCGGTTCGGAAGGCGGCGACGGTCCCGCATCGGCCGCGGACTAACCACCGGACCAGCCGGTCCGTTCCGCGTCGCTGTTTTTTTTCGATTATCTCGACCCGAGAGCGGTCGTGCCACGCTGTCTCAGGGAAAAGGTTAACACACGCGCTGTTGACCTACGAAACGGACTTCAACCATGAAAGTGGAGAAAGAAGGAAATACGACGCGGTACCTGCTCGGCCTCGTGATACTCGTAATCCTGCTCATCGGGGTGTACTACGGATTCACCATGATGTAATCAGAACAGCCGGTACGCCCAGATCAGTACCCGGAACGCGACGGCGACGAACACCAGCAATCCGCCGATTATTCCGAACATTCCCGCCCAGACGCCGGTCTGAAGGGCGGCACCGAAGAGAATTAACAGCGCTCCGAGGAGAATCACCGTCGAGGTGATACCGCCGATTTTGGAGCGAACTGTCCACAGCACGTTCTGTCGCGTTTGCGCTTGCGCCATGTCAGCACGGACATCGCGGACGAACTTATAGTTTGCCGGTATCGCCGGTCGAACTGGCCGAAGACCACGAAATCGGCGCGCGTCAACTGCGCCGGCGGAAAGTATTAAGTAGTATTGAACGTGATAGATTCCTACTACGGTCACATGTTGACGATAGGCACGCGTGACGGGTGGGGTCGCTCGCCCGCCGTACGAACCGACGAGAGGGACTGACCATGGCGACACAACACACCAAACAGAAGATGCCTGAAGAGCCAACGGCCGAACACAACGTACTCGAAATAACGAACGCGAGCGTCGCGTTCGCGATGGAGCGCGGGGACGCGCGAGTCCTCGACGACGTGTCGATTAACGTCCGCCGCGGCGAGGTTCTCGGCGTCGTCGGCGAGTCCGGCTCCGGCAAGTCGATGCTGGCGGACTCCATGCTCGACGCCATCGACTCGCCCGGGACGCTCACGGGCGACGTGGTGTTCAACCCGCCGGAGGGCGGCGAGCCAATCAAGGTCAACGACCTGAGCAAAGAGGAGCTTCGCCGGTTCCGCTGGGAGCGCGTCTCGATGGTCGTACAGGGGGCCCTCGACTCGTTCAACCCGACGCTCAGCATCGGCGACCACTTCGTCGAGACGCTCCGAGCGCACGACTACGACATCCAAGAAGGGATGGAGCGCGCCCGACAGCTCATCTCCGACGTGCACCTCGAACCGGACCGCGTCCTCGACGCGTACCCCCACGAGCTATCCGGCGGGATGAAACAGCGCGCGCTCATCGCGCTGAGCCTCATCCTCGACCCCGACGTACTCGTGATGGACGAGCCGACCGCCGCGCTCGACCTCCTGATGCAGCAGTCGATTCTGAAGCTCCTCTCGGAGCTGAAAGCCGAGTACGACCTCACCATCGTCATCGTGACGCACGACCTGAGCCACGTCGCGCGCATCTCCGACCGCCTCGCGGTGATGTACGCCTTCGAACTGCTCGAACTCGGCCCGGTGCAGGACATCGTCATGGACCCCGCCCATCCCTACACGCGGGAGCTACTCAACTCGATACCCGACATCGACGCCGACCTCGACGAGATGGCGTCCATCGAGGGGACGAGTCCCGACCCGCTGAACGTTCCGAAGGGCTGTTCGTACCACACCCGGTGCCCGCTCGCCGACGAGCAGTGCCGGGCGACGAACCCGGACCTCATCGAGGTGTCCGAGGACCACGGAGCCGCGTGCTTCTACACCGACGAAGCCCGTGAGACGATTCCCCTCAAGAAGGAGGTCTCGAAATGAGCGACGACCCCCTGCTCCGCGTCGACGACCTGAGCGTCCACTTCGGCGGCAACGAGGGCATCCTCGACCGCTTCCTCGGCGACGACAAGGGCGTCGTCCGCGCCGTCGACAACGTCTCGCTCGACATCGGCGAGAACGACGTGGTCGCACTCGTCGGCGAGTCCGGCTGTGGCAAGACGACGCTCGGAAAGGCCATGATCGGCCTCCAACGCCCTACCTCGGGGGCGGTCCGCTTCCGCGGACAGGACATCTGGAAGTCCGACCTCGAACCCGGCGACATCCCGTACAAGGAGATTCGGAAGTCGCTCCAGATGGTCCACCAGGACGCCGGGAACTCGCTTGACCCCAACCGGACGATATTCAAGAACCTCAACCCGGCGCTGAAGAAGTGGCGGCCGGAGCTCAACCTCGTCGAACGGCGGGAACTCGTCCACCAGATGCTCGACACCGTCGGGCTCACCCCCGCCGACGACTACGCCTCGCGGTACCCCCACCAACTGAGCGGCGGAGAGGCCCAGCGGACCGTCATCGTCCGGTCGATGCTCCTCGAACCGGACCTCATCCTCGCCGACGAGGCTGTGAGCGCCCTCGACGTGTCGCTGCGGGTGAACCTGATGGACCTCCTCCTCGAACTGCAGGAGATGTTCAGCACCTCGTTCGTCTTCATCTCGCACAACATGGCGAACGCTCGGTATCTCGCCGGTCGCGCCGACGGCCGCATCGCCGTCATGTACCTCGGCCGCATCGTCGAAATCGGCCCGGCGGACGAGATTATCAAGAACCCCCAGCACCCGTACACCAAGAGCCTCCTGTGGGCGACCTCCGGCCTCTCGGAGATAAACGACCCCATCGAGACGCCCCCGGTCAGGAAAATCGACATCCCGGACCCGGAGAACCCGCCGAGCGGCTGTCGGTTCCACACCCGCTGTCCCGAGGCGCGGGAGTACTGCACGTCGAACACACCGGACCTCTCCGGCATGAGCGGCCCGTCTGACCGCCACGAGGCGGCCTGCTTCGACGCGCACGACAGAATCGACTACCGGAACAGCGAGCCGCTCACCGACGACCTCGACATCGACGTCGCCGACGACGCGGAACAGCCGGCCGACTGAAAGAGAAACCTCGATTGAGACTGCTGTTCAGACGCTGTCGCCAACACCGAAACCGGTACCGACACCGACGCCAGTTTTCGCTTCCGTACCGACTCCTGTTTTCGCTCCCGTACTGACGCCCGTTTTCACTCCCAAACCGATTCCTGCGTTCACTCCCGAGTTCACTCCGCGTCGCCCGCCGGGCCGACGTCAGTCGGGAAGCCGTCGGGGACCGACGGCGGGCGCTCGCACTGCGCTGAGAGTTCGACGTACGCGCCCTCCTCGGCGGACTCGCGGATGCCGTCCATCGCTTCGAGGACGTGGAATCCGAGGTCGCCGCTGGTCCGGTGGTCCCAGTCGGAGTCGAGCGAGTACGCGAGGTCGACGAGGCCGAGGCCGCGCTGTTGGCCGGGGTGGTCGCGCTCGACGGGAATCTCGCGCCACTCGCCGTCGTCGTCGTCGCTGAGATGGATGCGAGGCGTCCCGTCGAACCGGTTGGGGTTGGTGACGCTCAGCGTCCCCTCGGTGCCGTAAATCTCGAACCCCGGTAGTTCGGACCCCCACACGTCGAAACTCGTCAAGAGCGTCCCCGTCGCGCCGTTTTCGAAGGTCACGACGGCCGTCTCGTGGGTCGGCACCGACACCGGAATCCGCTCACCGCGGCGCGGCTCGCTCGTTATCTCGCGCTCTGCGAACGGCGTGTTCGCGGTGCCGGCGACCGACTGAATCGGGCCGAGGAGCGTCACGAGCGACGTGAGGTAGTACGGCCCCATGTCGAAAAGCGGGCCGCCGCCTTCCGCGTAGAAGCCGTCGGGGTCCGGGTGCCAGTGTTCGTGGCCATGGTTCGACCAGAACGCCGTCGCGCCGACGGGGTCGCCGATGCGGCCCTCGTCGATGAGGTCGCGGCAGGTCTGGATGCCGGTTCCGAGGACGGTGTCGGGCGCGACGCCGACGGTCAGTCCGCGCTCGGCGGCGGTCTCCAGAATCGCCTCGCCTTCGGCCTTCGTCGCCGCGAGCGGCTTTTCGGTGTAGGTGTGCTTGCCAGCCTGAAGCGCGGCCGACACGAGGTCACCGTGGGTTCCCGCCGGCGTGAGCACGACCGCCACGTCGATTTCGGGGTCCGCGAGCAGGTCTTCTGTCGGGAGAACGCGAGGCACGCCGTACTCGTCTGCCTTCGATTCCGCGCGCTCCGTGTCGAGGTCGGCGCAGGCGACGATGTCGAGGGCGTCGAAGCGGTTCCCCGCCTCGAAGTACACGTCGCTGATGGCTCCACAACCGATGATACCGAGAGTCACACTCTCCATACCGGGGCGACGCGGAAGAGGCTCAAATAGCTGTTGACGGCCACAGATACGCGGCTGTCACGGTCGACCGTTACGACTGGAAAAGATGGCACACACGGCGGCTGGTCGCGTCTCGATACGAGTCGCGGCTCGGTCGGTCTTCGTGCCGACGAGCGCTCGTTCGCCTCGGCGGGTCAGGGGGGGCTCGCGCCCGACTCTTCGACGGCGAGCGCCCACTGGTCGACCCAGTCGCGCAGGCCGCTGTCGGGGACCGAAAGCGAGCGCGTGCTTCCGCCGTGGTCGGGGTAGCCGCCGACTTCGCCCTCGTTGCCGGGGATGCCGGGTGCGTTCGCCGGGTCCGAGACATCGGTATCGAGGCTCCGGTTGCGGATGTTGTCGATGACGCGCTGTTCGTGGCTGATGCGGTCGGCCGGGCGAGCGCCCGCGTACGCGAGGTTATGGCTCTCGACATCGGTGGCGGGCATCGCCGTGAGTCCGCTGGGCCACAGGGGACGAGAACCGAGTTGCGTGGCCGAACAGAACGTCCGCCCGTTCAGGCCGGGGTCGGCGACGATGTTGTCTTCGATGTAGACGCTGCCGTCACCCTTGACAATCGCGTCGGACCAGTCGAACCGCCCGAGATACGCGTTGCCGACGACACTGGACTGAGCGCCGGGGGACGCCCAGATTGCCTTGTCGAAGTAGTAGACGATACTGTTGGCGATGACCGACTGGGTGTCGTCTTTCAGCCGCGGGTTGCGGTCGTTGTTCGCGGCGTAGACCGTCCCGAGGATGGCGACGTTCTCCGCGCCGTTGCCGACGAGCGAGCCGTTGGAGTTCTCCTCCGGTTCGTCGAGGCCCTCGGCGACGAGACAGTTCGCGAAGGTCGTGTCGCTCGTGTTGTAGCCGACAGAGAGGTTCTCGTCGCGGCCCCAGTAGGCGCTGCAGTGGTCGAAGATGACGTTCGAGGTATCGTCGGCGCTGTTCATCGGGTCCGCACCCTCGGCCGCGCCGCCGTCCTCCCCGCGGAAGATGCGGAGGTGTTGGACGACGCAGTCGTTCGCGTCGACCTGAATCATCCCGTTGATGAAGGTGATTCCCGGCGAGGGAGCCGTTTGACCGGCCACCCAGCAGTTGTCGTTCGTGATAGAGAGGTCGCCGCCGCCGAGGTCAACGACGCCACTCGCCTCGAAGACGACGAGGCGCGGGCCGCTGGCCTCGAACGCCGCGCGGACGGCGCTCTCGGTCGCCTCCTGGACGCGGTGGACGGTCACGCTGTCGTCGAACCACGAGGCATCCGCGAATCCGGCGTCCACGTCGAAGTAGGACCCGCCGGACGTGTCGCCGCCGGACCCGTCGTCCGAGCCGCCGTCGCCAGACCCACCGTCGCCGTCGCTGGTCGAGACGCTACCGGCCACGTCCACGTCGCCTACGTCGCCGTTGCTCGACGGCGACAGGCCGGTGAGACTCTCGAACTCGGCCGTCGAGAGCGTGCCGGCGCTGTGGCTCGTCACCGCGAGGCCGACGTAGGCGTCCTCCGCAAAGTCGATTTCGCCGGGTTCGATGTCGGCGATGAGCGTCCAGTTGTTCCCGTCGGTCGACCCGTAGGCGGAAATCGTGTCACCGCTTCGTGTGAGGCGGAGCCAGTCGGCGGTAATCGACCCGCCGCTCACCTCGCTCTCGCCGCTCCCGCCGTCGGACGTCGTGCTGACCGTGTCCGCGCCGGCGGCCGAGCGCCACTGGAGCGACGCCTCGCCGTTGGGTCGGCGGCGAACCATGGCGTTCTCGGCGTCGGCGTTCAGCGTCTGCCGGACCATGAGGCCCGCTTTGGCCCAGCTATCGGTGTTCTCCAAGGCGGTGTTGTGGACGACGACGTCGAAGTCGCCGCTCACTTCCTCGTAATAGTAGTGGAACCCGTCCGCGGCGTTCCAGATGTCTTCGCCCGCCCCCTCAACGGTGACGGTGGTCGCCGCCGCAGCGGTTCCGCTGAACGTCGCGACGGTACCGATACTACCTGCTCCGAGTGCACGCAAGAACGTGCGTCTGTTGGGAGTCATGTTATGACACCAACAGGATTCAGAACCCGCCCCGTAATAAAAATTGTTGGTGAACAATCATTATCGAGACGTAAACGGTCGAATACCCGCGTCTCTGGGAGTGTCTGGTTCCGCGAAAACGCCGCGTCGGTCAGGAAAGCGAACTCAGTCGTCCACGTCGCCGAGGTTGCCGACAGACGACACCGACACCCACTCGCCGCGACTGTCCGAGCGCTCGGCGGCGAAGACGATGTCTACTCCCTTTCTCGCCTCGTCCGGCGGCACCATCGGCGGTCGCCCCTCGGAGACGGCCTCAACGAAGTCGCGTATCTGGGCGACGTGCGGGCCGTCGGGACGCGGGTCGGGGAGTTCGACGGGCTGTTTCTCCCCGTTCACCTCGAACAGTTCGACGCCCGTTTCGGTGACGCGGAGCGTTCCCTCCGTCCCGTTAAATTCGAGGCTGATGGCCTGTTGGGGCCGCGTCGCCGTCGTCGCCGACACCTGCCCGAGCGCGCCGTCTTCGAACCGGAGCGAGAGCGCGGCCGTATCGGGAGCTTCGATGTCGTGATACAGCGCGTCGCCGGTGCCGGCAACCCGTGACACGTCGCCCGCGACCCACTGGAGCAGGTCGATACCGTGGAGCGCCTGCGTGAACAGGACGCCGCCGTCGAGGTCCGCGCTCCCGTGCCACGACGAGTCGTCGTAGTACGACCGGTCGCGGTGCCACTTCACTCGCACGTCGGCGAACACGAGCCGTCCGAGCCGACCGTCGCCGACCACCTCGCGGGCGAACTGCATCGTGGGAAACAGCCGCCGCTGAAGGATGCAAGCGAGGGTGACGCCGGCGTCGCGGCAGGCGGCGACCATATCGTCGACGCGGCCGGGCGTGATTTCCAGCGGTTTCTCGCAGAGCACGTCGATGCCCGCCGCCGCGGCGTCGACGACGATGTCGCGGTGGGCCCCGTTGGGCGTGCAGACGCAGACGGCGTCGAGCGCGGCGTCGGCGAACAGGTCGGCGTGACTGGTGTACGACGGACAGCCGTGCGTCTCGCCGAACGACTGGGCGGTCTCCGGGGTGTGGTCCGCACAGCCAACGAGTTCGGCACCGTCGATGTCCGCAAGCGCTTCGGCGTGGGACCGGCCCATACTCGCACAGCCGACGATGCCGACCCGAATCGGCGTCTCGGTCATCGGCGCTCACCGTCGGGCGAAGGGGAAGTGGCGACTGTAGGCGTCATCGACTCGAACGTCAGCGGGCGGCGTGATAAGCGTTTACCAGCGCGTCGGGCGGTCGTACGGCGTGGCGCGGCTCACTCGGGTGAGAAACTCTCGGTGAGCGTCCGTCCGACCAGCCCGGCGGCAACGAACGCGAGGACGCTGGTGCAGACGAACGCCGTGGCGTAGTCGAACCGGGTGGCGAGCACGCCGACGAGAAGCGGTCCGAGAACGCCGCCGAGACCGCGGGCGGTCGAGCGAAGTCCCATCAGTTCGGACTCGCGGTCGACCGGGGCCACATCTGCGACGAAGGCGATGGTACCCACAGTGAGCATCGAGAACGTGACCGCGTGGACGACGAAGGCGGTGCTGCTGATACCGATGCGGGCGAGCTGCCCGTCGGGGAGAAGCGCGAGCACGACGACGAGCGCCTGTATGCCGCTGCCGGCGAGGCCGCCGACGATGAGTTTCTTCCGCCCGATACTGTCGCTCAGGCGGCCGAAGCCGTACATCGAGACCACCCGGACCGCGGGACTGACCGCAAGCACGGCACCCATGACGACGTTCGAGAGCCCCACGTCGGCGACGAGGAACACCGGGACGACCGAGATGAAGCCCTTCTCGGTCATGTTCCGGAGGACGATACCGACGTACAGCCAGCCGAGTCCGGTCCGCTCGAACAGTTCCCGCCGCGCGCCGCCGGGGAGGAGTCGTCCGCGGACTTCCCCCAGGAGTCGACCCGTGGTCAGTGTCTCTTCGGACGGCGGTGTCGGGTCGGCGATGCGGAGCGTGAGGAGCGTCGCCACGAGTCCGAGACCGACGACGACGAGATAGAGGTCGGTCGGCACGAGCAGGCCGACGAGATAGCCGACGAACAGCCGACCGCTGATAGCCCCGGTAGAGCGGGCGCTGCTGTAGAAACCGATGGAGCGTCCGCGCTCCGACTCGCCGCCCGACTCGCTCACGATAGTGAGAATCACCGACTGGAAACCGGCGGTGAACACCGCGAAGAGGCCCCGACAGACGATTTGGAGCGGAACCGAGGCGCTGACCGTCAACGGAACGACGGCGAGCGTCGAGAGAAACGCGGTGCCGATGAGTATCGCGCGCCGTCGTCCCGTGATGTCGGCGATTGCGCCCCAGACCGGGGCGAACACGAACAGTCCGAAGGAGAACGCCGCGTACGCGAGGCTCACCGCGAACGGCGACCCCTGTTCTCCGATGTAGAGCGCCATCGCCGTCCCGAAGAGCGACCCGCACGCGACGCGCGAGATACCGATGAGCGCGAGTGCGCTTCGCTGTCCACGACTCGCTGGTCGAGCCTGCTGATTGACTACCACTACGACTCGGTGTGACACTACCACCCAATAAAGATTGGCGAGGCGGAAGACGACATATTCATCTCACTGACACGTCCGAATTGCCGGAACGGGCTCAGGTCGACGGGCCGGCCCGGGCGATGGCGAACTCCGTGAGTCCGTGTTGCTCGGCACACGTCCGGTCACCGTCGGCGACGGCGAGAAGGAGCGATTCGAGGTCGTCCGCGTCCGCCTCGCGGGCGTCGAGGTCGATGTCGTCGGGGACGGCCGCGAGGGTGTCCGCGTCGCCGGAGAGCTTCACCACTGGGACGATGGGATGGCCGGCGGGCGTCCCCTGTCCCGTGACGTGGAGGACGAGGTGCGCGCCCGCGGCGGCGAGGCCGGTTGCGGCCTCTTCGACCCGGGAGGGCGCGTCGAGAATCGTCACGCCGCCGCCCTCATCGCCGACTCGCTCCCCGTACGCCGCGATACCCGCGACCGGTGCGTCGCCGATGAATCCCGTCGCGGCCTCAAATCCTTGGGTCGCCGCCTCCGTTCCGACGCGCGTCGCTCTCGCAGGTCTGTCCGCCGCGTCAAGCAGTCGGTCGGCGGCCGCGTCGCCGACGAGTGCCCGCGTCTCGTCGGGGTGCGCAGCGAACCGTTCATTGCCGGCGACGATGACCCGGCCGCCGGCCGCCGCGACTCGCTCGACCAACTCGGCGACGAGCGGGTGCGCGTGCCGTCTGGTCGAGTCCGCGAGGTCATCGACGACGACGCCGACTGTGAGGTCGCCGAGGGTCGCCGCCGGTTCGTCGGCTGTTGTGGTCGAGTCGTCTGCCTCCGCTGGCTCCTGCGCGGCCGCCGACTCGCGGAGGTCGGCAACGGCGGCCACGCCGCGGTCGGCGCAGGCGTCGGTCCCCCCGGTGTCCTGTATCGTGAGTTCGCGGACCGGAAGCCCGCGTTCTTCGACCGCCGCCGCGACGACGTCGCTCCGGACCGTCTCACAGCCGAGACCGACGACGACCGTCCCTGCGACGTTGGGATTGCCGGCGAGGCCGACGAGCGTCCGCTCGGTCTGTTCGGCGTCCGCGCCCAGTTGCCCACAGCCGTGGTCGTGGGGCGCGGCCACCGCACCCGGCGAACGGGCGGCTATCTCCTCGGCGACGACGTGCGAGCAGATGACCGACGGGAGAACGAGCACCCGATTGCGGATGCCGAGGCGGCCGTCGGGTCGGGGGTAGCCAGCGAACGAGTCGCGGCCGATTCGGTTGGAGAGGCGGTTTTCGGTCATCGCTCCGCCTCCGTCGCCGCCACATCGCCGCGGCCGCGAGTGCTCTCGCAGTTGTGCGTGTGGACCCATTCGCCGGCCGCGACCGCCTCCGTGGCCCGCCCGATGACCTCGCCGTATTTCTGAACCGTCTCGCCGGCCGACAGCGGTTCGAGGGCGAATTTATGACCGAACGGAACGTCGTCCGCGAGCGTCACCGCCTGGTCTCCATCGCGGACCTCGCGCCCGGCGTCGAGGTCTTCGAGCGCCGTCGCCACGCTGTCGCCATCGGCCAGCACGAGGGCGGCCCCGTCGAGGACGCGACCCTTCATGTGCCCCGCACCTCCGCGAGTTCGCGCGGGTGGACCTCCGTGATGGCAAACTCCTCCATCCGGCGCGTCTCGGCCCCGGTTCGCTTCCCGTCGGCGACAGCGAGCACCTCGTCGAAGATGCGCTCACCAACCTCGGAAATCGTCGCGTCGCCCTCGACCACCGCCCCGGCGTTCACGTCCATGTTCGACCGCATGCGCTCCCACGTCCGGGGGTTGCCCGTGACCTTCACCACAGGCGCGACGGGGTTGCCGGTGGTACTCCCGCGGCCGGTGGTGAAGACGATAATCTGCGCCCCGCCGGCGACCTTGCCGACGACGCTCTCCACGTCGTAGCCCGGCGTGTCCATCAAGACGAGGCCGCCGCCGACCGGCAGGCGCTCGGCGTAGTCGACGATGCCGCGCACGGGAGTCGTCCCACCCTTGGAGATGGCTCCGAGGCTCTTTTCCTCGATGGTCGTGAGCCCGCCCTCCTGATTGCCGGGCGAGGGCTGTGCGCCCCGGAGGTCGACGCCCATCAGGTCGGCGGTCGCCTCGCGACGCTCGACGCGGTCGAGCAGTCTGCGGCGGGTCTCCTCGTCGGCGCACCGCTCCGCGAGGACGTGCTCCGCGCCGATGAACTCCGGCGTCTCGCTGAACGAGGCGGTTCCCCCGGCCGCGACGAGACGGTCGCAGGCGTCGCCGACGGCGGGGTTGGCGGCGATACCCGAGGTGGCGTCGCTCCCGCCGCACTCGACGCCGACGACGAGTTCGCTCGCGTCGGCCGACTCGTGACGGGCGTCCGCGGCTGCCTCGTTCAGCGAGTCGAGGGCGGTTCGCCCGCGCTGGAGGGCCGCGGCCGTCCCGCCGACCTCGCGGACCGACAGCGTCTCCACCGGCTTCCCGTCGCGGGCGATTCGGTCGGCGATGTCGTCGGCGTCGATGTCCTCGGTTCCGAACTCGACGACGAGCGCCGCGCCGACGTTCGGATTTCGCCCGACGCCGACCAGCACCCGCTCGGTCTGTGCCCGCGCCTCGTCCGGTTGGTTCGCTCCCATCTGGTGCGGCGTCGCGCGTGCCCACGCCCCCGCCTCGGCCGCGATGCCGCGGGCGACACACGACGACGCGACCGAGGTCGGAAGGACGGCGACGTGGTTTCTGACCCCGATGCGGCCGCTCTCCCGGCGGTAGCCGGTGAACTCTCGTCTCATACCACGCGATTCGGTAGCGCCCGACAAAGTGGTTTCGTCGGGCGCGGGCGGAACGCTCTTGCGGGCGGGTCGAGTGAGTGTGTCGTATGCGAACCTACGAAGTCAGCCGCATCGACGCGGCCAGAGCGGTCCCGCTGACTGGTGCGGTCGACGGGACGGTGTGGGAGCGGGCGAACGTCGCCCGACTGGACGAGTACGCGTGGGGCGACGAGCCCGGTCCGGAGACGACGGTTAGGGCGCTGTTCGACGCGGAAGCGCTCTACCTGCAGTTCCACGTCGAAGACGACGAGATAACCGCCGACGTGACGGAGCTGAACGGGCCGACGTTCGAGGATAGTTCGGTCGAACTGTTCGCCACGCCGGCCCCGCCCGAGGACGGCTCGCCGGGACGGTACTTCAACTTCGAGGCGAACTGCTGCGGTACGTTCAAACTCGCGTGGCAGGAGCCGAACTGGCGCGAGCGCGACATCGGCCGCGACCCCGTCTCGCCGACCGATGCGGCGGCCGTCGAGGTGGAAACGTCCGTCCCCGGCCCCACGAAGACCGCGTCCCCGGACGACGACTCGTGGTGGCTCGCGGCGCGGCTCCCGCTTTCGACGCTCCGGTCGCTGACCGACCTCCCGCTCGAACTCGACTCGGGGACAGTCTGGCGCGGGAACTTCTACCGGAGCGGCCTCCCCGACGCGCAGAAGGGGACGTGGAACCGCATCGAACTGCCGGAGCCGACGTACCACTCGCCGTCGTTCTTCGGGCGCATCGAGTTCGAGTGAGCGGTCGCCTCGGAGGGTTGCCCCAGACGGTCGTACCGAGCAGGTCGTGGTGGCACCGAAACGGCTTTTCACACGGGCCGAGAACGGCAGTCCATGCAACAGCCGTCAGCGTTAGTCATCGGAGAGACGACCTTCTCGTTCCACGACTTCGAGGAGATGCGACCGCACATCGAGTCCGCCATCGGCGACGCCGCCGAGGTGACCGCGACAACCGACAAAGACGCCCTCGCCGACCTCGGGGGTTACGACCTCGTCGTGGACTACCTGACGGACGCGACCCTGACACCCGCGCAGTTGGACGGCCTCCTCGGGTTCGTCCGCGACGGCGGGGCGTATCTCGGTCTCCACTGCGCCGCCGACCTCATCAACGTCCACGACGGCGACGGCGGCCTCGACAAACGCGACGAGCCGTTTCCCGACCTCCGCGACCTCATCGGCGGCCATTTCCTCACCCACCCCGAGCGGTCGACGTTCGGCGTCGAAATCGTCTCCGACCACGCCGTGACTGACGGCGTCTCAGACTTCGAGGTGCTCGACGAGCCGTATCAGGTCGACGTGGACGACGACGTGACCGTGCTCGCGCGTATGGACCATCCCGACCTCACCGACTACCCGGTCGCGTGGGTCCGCGAGTACGGTGCGGGGCGAGTCTGTTACGCATCGCTCGGCCACACCGCCGAGGCCTTCGAGAACGAGGACTACCGGCGACTGCTCCGCAACGCCGTCGGCTGGCTGGTCCGCGCCTGAGCGGGTCGACCGCGGCGTCGCCGGCGGCGGCGTGTGAACGTTTATCCCGGTCGGTTCCGAACGTCGATACATGAACCTTCGAGCCGCCGACCTGACCGTGTTCGTGTTCGTCCTCGGCGTCATGCTCTCGGGAATGTGGCTGGCCCAGCAGTTCGGCATGGAGTGGTCGCCGACGCTGTTCGCCATCGTCGCCGTCGTCGCAGCCGTCTGGACGGTGTACTACCGATTCGGCGTGGAGCCGCGAATCGACGCGAGTAGAGGAGACGACGACGGCCGACAAGAGGCCGGCGTCAGCGACGGCGCACAGGAGTGACCGACTGACCGCATCAGCCGGTGTCGGCGACCGACGCTCCGGTTCGTCCCGCCGCGCTACCGCTCGCTGAAGTACGGGATAATCTCGTTTTCGTAGTGCCGCATCGTCTCCTCGTAGTCACCGACCGGGATGAGAACGAGGTTATCGACGCCCGCGTCGCGGAACGCCTCGATGCGCTCGATGGCGCGGGCGGGGTCGCCGGCGACGCAGATGTCGTCAACAGCCTCGTCGGGGATGCGCTCGGCCGCCGCCGACAGTTGCCGTTCCTGTTGCTCGTCGAACGCCATCTGCCACATGATTGGCGTCGACTCCGCGATATCCTCGTAGCCCATGTCGGCGAGGAGCGGCGGCCGGAGCGCGAGATTCACGCGGTTACGCTCGATGCCGGCCGCGCGCGCCTCGTCGCCGTCGTCGGAGACTGTCGTCGGAACCATGACGGCGCGGTCGATGGCCTCGGGGTCGCGGCCGCGGTCTGCGGCCACGTCGAGGACTTTCTGCAGGTCGGCCGCGTACTCGTCGGGCGAGTAAATCCACGGGAACCAGCCGTCCGCGACCGCGCCCGTCAGACCGCGCATGCTCTCGCCGTAGCCGCCTATCCAGAGCGGCGGGCGCGGGTCCTGTGCGGGCTTCAGCCCCATGTGCGCGTCGTCGAGGTCGAAGTAGTCCCCCGCGAAGGAAAACGGCTCGTCTACCGTCGAGTTCCACAGCCCGTCGATGACGGCGACGCACTCCCTGAACCGGGTGTACGGGTCGTCCCAGTCGATGTCCGAAATCGGGGCGAAGTTGAACGCCTCGCCGGCCCCGATGCCGAGACCGGCTCGACCGTCCGTCATCCGGTCCAGCGTGGCCGTGACGTGCGCGAGTTCGGTCGGGTGCCGGCGCACCGAGTCGGCGACGCCGGGCATGAGAGTCACCTCATCGGTGCGCTGGGCTATCGCCCCGAGGACGGAGAACGCCTCCCACGGCGGGTCCACCAGATACTCCTCGGAGCCGGTCGGATGAAACAGGTGGTCCGGGACGGTGACGGTGTCGAACCCGGCCGTCTCGGCTCGGACCGCTCGCTGGATGGTTTCCTCGACGTTTCCGTAGCTGACAACTTGACAGCCGAAGCTCAAACCGCGGCTATTGGCGCTCGACATCGCGTGTACCGACTGGACGGCGGGATAAATAGCTGACCCCGAAAGCGGGGAGGTGACGTGTTCGCAGGGGTTCGAAACGCCGGCTTACGCCTGCAGGACCGACGCGTCGAGGTCGTAGTCGGCGAAGTACTCGCGCTCCAGTTCGACGAGTTTCGCGAACAGCTCCTGTGCCTCGTCGCGCGAGACGGTGACGAGCGGTTCGTTGAGGAACGCCTGAAACGCGAGGTCGAGGTCGCCCTCGAAGCCCGCGCGCACGAGCGTCTCCTGATTCGTGACGTGGGTTTCGACCATGCTCTCGACCTCGTCGGGGAGGCCGCCCGCACAGAGGGGTGTCACGTCGTCGCCGGAGAGGAGCGCGTTCGTCTCCACCACCGCGCCCTCGGGGAGACCGTCGACCTGCCCCTCGTTGGGGTAGTTGAGATGCGTGACGAACGTTCCCTCGCCGGAGAGCGCCCGCATGATGTCGACCGCCTCCTCGCCCGACTCGTGGAACTCGAACTCCGCGTCGCCTTCGAGGTAGCGCTCCATCTCGTCCGGACCCTCGTCGTCGGAGACGCGGGCCGAACTCGGCGTGAGTCGGATACCGTAGCGCTGGATTTCCTCGGGTTCGTCGATGCTCAGATACCACGGGACGAACTCCACGAGGTGACGGTCGCCCGCCGCGCCGAGGACGCCGAAGCGGTCGTAGAGGTCGAGGGCGACCTCCTCGTTGTTCACCCAGTAGGATTCGGCGTCGAGGTCGCCCGGCTCGCGGTCGAAAAGCGACTTTCGCCGGTCGAGTTCCTCGTCGAGGTACTGGAACACGTCGCGGTCGCGCCACCGCGCCTCGTCGACCCACGTGAAGTGGTTGACCCCCTTGACGTTGACCCGAACCTCGTCGCGGGCGACGTCCTCGGCGTCGTCGATGTAGCGCTCCGCCATCTCGGCGAACAGCTTCTGCGTCTTGAACACCTCGTGACAGAGCCCAATGGCCTTGATGTCCGGGAACTCCTCGTAGAGCGTCCGCGTGCAGACCGTCATCGGGTTGGTGTAGTTGATGACCCACGCGTCCGGACAGCGCTCGCGGACCGTCGCGGCGATTTCGCGGTACTGCGGAATCGCTCGCAGCGCCCGAATCGCCCCGCCGGGGCCGACGGTGTCGGCGACCGTCTGATAGATGCCGTACTCCTGGGGCACGTCGATGTCGTGGACGAACGTCTCGCCCGGCGGGTCCTGAATCGAGCAGATGACGAAATCGGCCCCGTCGAGCGCCTTGTCCATGCTCCGGGTCGCCTCGAACGACCAGTCACCGACCGCCTCATCGCGGTCCATCACGCGGTTGCCGAGGAGGGCGTTCTTCGACGCCATCTCGTAGTTCACGTCGTACAGCGTGACGCTCCCCGCGAGGTCAGGACACTGCGCGAGGTCGTTGATGAGCGTGTGGGCCCACCCCTGACTCCCGCCGCCGATGTAGCCGATGTCGATGGTTCGGGACGAACCCGACGGTACAGGCTCCGCTTGCTCCGACAGCTGATACATGTGATAACACGAGACGGGTCGCGGTCGCAAATAGCTGTCGTTTCGGGGGGTCCGGGTGCGCCGTCACTCGGTCAGGATGGTGACCGGCCCGTCGAAGTTGAGGACGACGCGCTGTGCGGTGTCGCCGAACAGCGCCTTCCCGGTCGGCGAGCGCTGTCGCCCGGCGACGTAGACGTGGTCACAGCCGCGCTCGTCGGCGACGCGAATCACCTCGTCCGCGAACTCGCCCTCGTCGGCCACGACGGTGACGGCGTCGTACTCGACGGTTCCGTCCACCGACTCGAACGCCTCATCGGCGGCCTGCGACGCGAAGCGGGTGGCGACTTCCCGCGCGGAGTTCGACTCCAGCGGCGTGTTGGCGGCGTCGCTCATCGCCTGCAACGTCTCGGCGTTCTCGACGATCTCGTCCTCGGTGATTCGCGTGAGGAGTACGAGCGGTGTGTCCGTGCCGGCCGCGATTTGTCCCGCCTCAGTAAGGAGGCGCTCGTTGGAGTCCGTACTGTCGACTACCACTAGCGATGACTGCATACCGGTGCCACGGTGCTTTAACGCATAAAACTATCCCGCGAGTCGCCGCGAGTCGGAACAGCGCGGGGTCGGTTCGGCGGTGCGGCGCGCGGGGGAGACGACGGAGCGACCAGCGCTCAGCGGTCAGCTCGGTACCGCTCAAGCGCGTCTTCGTCGATTTCGACGCCCAGTCCGGGTGCCTGTGGCACGTCCACTTCGCCGCCAGTCGGGTCGAACGGGGTTTGCAGAATCTCGTCGCGGAGCGGGTTCTCGCTCCGGTCGAACTCGACCATCATCGGGTCCGGGACGTGCCGCGTGTGCGGGTAGTCCGAGACCGACGCCGCGAACTGGACCGCCGCGGCGAGGCCGACAGCGCTGTTCCAGATGTGCGGCCGGACCGCCACGTTCTCCGTGCTGGCGAGGTCGGCGATTCGGCTCGCCTCCGAGAGCCCGCCGCACCTGCCGAGGTTCGGCTGGACCACGTCGACCGTCCGGTCGTCCACGAGGCGCTTGAACTCGAACCGGCCGTAGTGCGCCTCGCCGGCCGCGAGAGGCACGTCGGCGCCGCGTTTGACCTCGCGGTAGCCCGAGAGGTTCTCCGGCGGGACCGGCTCTTCCATCCACGTGATGTCGAACTCCTCGATGGCCTTCGCGGTTCGAATCGCCTGTCGCGGCCGGTAGTTCCCGTTGATGTCGACCATCAGTCGCGCGTCGTCGCCGAGAAGTTGGCGGGCGGTTCGAACCCGCTCCACGTCGGAGTCGGTGCCGCTGCCGATTTTTATCTTGGCCGCCGAGAAGCCCTCGTCGACGGCGTCGCGAATCGGCTCGGCGATGTCTCGGTCCTCCTCGGTGAAGTACATCGTCGAGGCGTAGGCCGTGAGCGTCTCGCGGGGCGTCCCGCCGAGGAGCCGGTGGACGGGCTTGCCGGTCGCCTTGCCGACGAGGTCCCACAGCGCCACGTCGATGCCGCTGAGGGCGCTCTGGACGAAGACGCTCCCGCCGAAGTGGTACGGGTCGGTGTACGACTCCTCGGCGAGTCGCCGCACGTCGAAGGGGTCCATGCCGACCACGTCGTCGCGGAAGAACTCGTCGACGACGGGCGCGACGACGCTCCCCGGCGCGAACGCCTCGCCCCAGCCGACCTCGCCGGTGTCGGTGTCGACGCGGATGAGTGTCGTCGCCCTGTCGTGGCCGAACCCGCGGGCGTCGCCGAGGCCCTGCCCGTCGGGGAGGCGGTGCGATATCGGGATGACTTCGATGTCGGTTACGTGCATGAAAAATGTACCACGGAGAGACGCATTATAGCTTGTGCAGACGGCGAACGCGGCGAGACAGCCGGGTCGGGGAGTGGCGAGGCAGACGAAAGGCGACGAGGCGCGTGCGAATCGCCGACTCAGTCCTCGTCGTAGTGGAACTCGGTCCACGGCCCGTCGCGGAACGGGTAGTCGTCGAGCACGTCGAGGTTCACCTCGACGCCAAGCCCCGGCTCGTCGGACAGCGAGAGGACGCCGTCCTCGACGGCGGGTTGGCCCTCGATGATGTCGAACGCGAGGTCGAAGGGGTACATGCCGGGGTCGGTGTCGGCGTCGAGGAGCGGGTCGTCCTCGAAGACCGGGTATTCGAGGAGCGACACCTCGGGCGCGGCCGCGACGAGATGTGCGTTGGCGAGCAGGCCGACCCACGTCCCGAAGTTATGCGGGACGAACTCCACGTCGCGGCCGACGCAGGACTCGACCGCGGGACGACAGCCGGTGTAGCCGCAGTGGTGGCGAACGTCGCCCTGCAGGAAGTCCACCGCGCCCGTCTCGCCGAGCGCGACGAGTCCCTCGGGCGTCGGTTCGCTCTCGCCGCCGGCCAGCTGCGCGCCCGTCTCCGCGAGTTCGATGTAGCCCGCGTGGTCGTCGGGCGAGACCGGCTCTTCGACCCAGTAGCAGTCCCGCTCGGCGGCGAAGGTGACGAGGTCCTCGACCGTCTCGCGGTCGTAGCCGTCCCGAATCTTCCACCACGTGTGCACGTCGAGCATCACTTCCATGTCGCCCGCGACGTCGGCGAGGAGTTCGATTGTTCGGCGGTCCCCGTCGGGGCCGATGCCCGGTCGGTACTTGTAGCCGAAGAAGCCGAGGTCGCGGATGGTCGCCGCCTGTTCGGCGTAGCCCTCGGGTTCCATGTACATCCCGGCGCTCGCGTACAGGGGCATCTCCGTCGTCGGGTCGGTGCCGTACTCGTCGGCGAGGAGTTCGTAGATGGGCGCGCCGACCTCCTTCCCGCGGATGTCGTACAGCGCCACGTCGAGCGCCGAGATGGCCTCGTGGCGGAGTCGGTCGGGCAGGTCGGTGTCGCGGAGTATCGCGTGGGCGTCTTCGACTTCCTCGACGGTCTCGCCTTCGAGCGCGTCGGCGACTGCGCCGTTGACGACGTCCGCGAAGGTTCCCTGCGAGTCGCCCTCGAAATACTCCCGCATCGCGGAACTGCTCGCACCGGCGGTTGCGATGCCGCGGGTGCCGTCGGCCGATTCGACGACGACAAGCACCACGTCGCGTTTGAGCAGGCGACGGGTGCCACCGTGGAAGGGGCGGTCCTGCGGCGGTTCGATGGGTGACGAGAGAGCGTATCCGCTGATAGTCGCGATTCGCATACCTCTACAGACTCGGCCATCACGATAAAACTCCGCCTCGCAAGCGGGACTCGGGAAGGGGAAGGAGACAACCGGGAGAGAAAGGCGGCGCGCTACTGGAAGACGTCAGAGGCGAACGGGTAGAGTTCGTCGAGGGCGACGCGCTCGTTCCGCCGGCCCGACTCGTAGGCCGCCATGGTGATGAGGACCGCCTTGAGGCCGTCGCGGGCGGTCGCGGGCGGCGTCTCGCCGGTCTCTATCGCGTCGAGGAACGCGGTGCCCTTGCTCAGCCACCGCTCGTAGCCGTCGTAGGGGTGGTGTTCGGTCCCTTCGTCGTCGATAACGTAGCCGGTCCGGTCGTCCCACTCGTGGCCTTCGAGGTATATCGCCCCCTCGTCGTCCCAGATGTGGACGTGCTCGCGGGTCCGCGCGACGACGCCCGTGTCGGAGACGTTCGCCACCGCGCCCTCCGCGAACTCGATGATGATGGAGGACTGGCGGTCGAACACCTGCTCGTCGTCGTGGAAGTCGACGTAGGCGTTGACGTGGGTGGGCGTGAGGCCGGTCGTCCAGAGGATGGCGTCGATGACGTGGGTGCCGACGTTCAGGAGGTGGCCGCCGCCGCTCAACTCGGGTTTCATCCGCCAGTCGTCTTCCTTCTCGTAGTAGGACTGCCAGTCGTGAGTCACCTCGCCGGTGATAAATCGCGGGACGCGGTCGCCGTCAGCCCACTCCTTGTGAGCGCGCTTGTAGGCCGGGTTGAAGTGTCGCTGGTAGCCGACCATCACGGTTTGGTCGCTCGCCTCGGCGCGGGTCGTGAGTTCGTAGGCCTCCTCGGCGTCGGTCGCGAGCGGCTTCTCGCAGAGGACGTGCAGGCCGCGGTCGAGCACGGCCGAGGTCTGTTCGTAGTGGAGGCCGTTGGGCGTCGCGACCGCGACGGCGTCCATCGGGGCCGAGTCGAGGAACGCCTCGAACGACCGGTAGCGGTGCGCCTCGGGAACGTCGAAGGAGTCGCCGACCTCGGCGAGACCGTCGGGGTCCACGTCGGAGATGGCGACGAGTTCCGACCGGGGGAGTTCGACGAACTGTTGACAGAGCCGGCGACCGAGGCTACCGAGGCCGACGACTCCGACGGCGATTGGAGACGAGTCTGTCTGACGCGGCATGGCTTCGACTACAGAGATGGGGCAGATAACTGTTTTGACGGTCCTCGGGCGCTCGGCGTCTCGCGCGACCCCCCTGTCCGAAGATTTTATGCGCGAGTGCCCGGTGGTTCGGGTATGCCACTCGCAGAGAGCGGTGTGCGCGAGCACCTGCGCGGCGTCGCCGCCGGGCTCCTCACCCCGTTCGACGACGACCTCGACATCGAACACGACGAACTGGCAGCGAACGCAACAACGCTCTACGACGAGGGAATCCGCACGTTCCTCGCGTCGGCAAACATCAGTGAATACCACTCGCTGACCCAGCAGGAGCGAATCGCGGTGACGGAGACGGCGGTCGACGCGCTCCCGTCCGACGTGTGTGTCCTCGCCGGCGTCGGCGGGAGCACCGCGGGCGCGCGAGAACTCATCGACGCCTACGACCGCATCGGCGTCGACGGGATGATGATAATGCCGCCGGACCACACCTACATCCACGAGCGCGGCCTGCTTCGCTACTACGAGAAGCTCGCCGAGGCCTCGTCCGCTCCGCTGGTGCCGTACGTGAAGGGCTTTGACCCCTCAATCGGCTACCTCCGCGACCTCGCCGGACTCGACGGCGTGGTCGGCATCAAGTACGCCATCGAAGACGCCGTCAAACTCGGCGCGGCCGCCAGCACTACCGGCGACGACGTGGTCTGGGTGGACGGCCTCGCGGAACCCTTCGCCGTCTCGTTCTGGAACGAGGGTATCGAGGGGTTCTCGGCGGGTGTGAGCAACTTCCGGCCGGAGGTAGGCCTCGCGCTGTTCGAGGCACTCACCGAGGAGAACTGGGAGCGCGCCCGCGAGCTTCGGAACATCTGTCTGCCCTACCAGAACTTCCGCGACCAGACCGGGCAGAACAACAGCCTCGACGGCGCCATCAGCGTCCCAGCGGTGAAGAAGGGCCTCGAACTGGCCGGCCTGCGCGGCGGGGGAGTCCGCGAGCCGATTCGGTCGCTGTCGGCTGAAGACGAGCGCCGCGCCGAGGAACTGTACGACCAACTCGACGACGACATCGAGCGCCTCATCGACTGAACGCGGACGACGGAAGACGCTGCCGACCGACAGCGGCGAGAGCGACGGCCACGGACGGGACCGAGTCGCGTCGCGGTGTCGGCGGGAGAGTGACGACTGAACCGACGGTCCAGCGACGAGACGGCCGGCCTGCGCACCGCGGGCCGGACTGGACAGCTACCAGTATCTCGCGCGACCCAAATATTCATCACCCGAGACGCGGGGTATGTTGGCATGCGCGAGTTCGAAGCGACCGCCGAGGCGACTCGGCCGCCGACGTGGGCGCACAAACAGCGAGCACTCTTCGACCTGACGGCCGACGCGGTCGACCGGTTCGTCGCCGACTACACCGGCCCCGACGGGGAACCGTTCTGGCCGCCGGACGACCACGTGGGCGTCGACGGCTTCGACGACGTGGTCGAGGGGTTCTACAACTGGCCGCTCGTGTACGCGATGGGCGGCGACGAACGCCTGCTCGACCACGCCCGCCGCGTGTACGAGGCCGCGCTCGAACGCGGCGCGGAGACGGAGACGCCGTTCGGCCACCCGATGGTCGTCGACGAGTTCGAACAGTGCCGCGACTGGTTCCACCTCGGCGAGGGCAACCTCTACACGTACAACATGGGTCTCGCCGCGCCCGACGACGCCGCGGTCGTCGACCGGGCGAAGAAGTTCGCGGATTTCTACACCGCCGACTCGGAAACGGGGAACTACGACGCCGAGAACCGCGTGGTTCGCGGGCCGATGAACGGGAGCATGGGCCCGGAGTTCTGCGACTTCTCCGCCTACGAACACCACCCATACGGCGCGGACTACCGCTGGGCCAGGCACGGCCTCCCGTGGCGGGACCTCGAGTTCGACGAGGCCGCGGACCTCCTCGACCCGGCGAACGAAGAGCGCCTGTTCGAAGTGTTGAACGAGCGCTGCGCGAAGGGAGACATCCCACTGAACCTCAACATCACGAGCCTGATGACGAACGCCTACCTCCACACGGGAGACGACCGCTACCGCGAGTGGGTCACCGACTACCTCGACGCGTGGCGGGAGCGGACGGCCGAAAACGGCGGCATCATCCCCGACAACGTCGGGCGCTCCGGTGAAATCGGCGAGTACACCGACGGCTCGTGGTACGGCGGCTACTACGGCTGGTCGTGGGGCGGGTGGCACTACATCGGCATCGGGCCGACGGTCGCCGCCGAGAACGCGGTCCTGCTCGAAGGCGACAGAGAGTATCTCGACTTCCCGCGGTCGCAACTCGACATCCTCATCGAAAACGGCATCGAGGTCGCCGAAAACGACGTACACAGCACCCTCCACATCCCACACAAGTACGGAGACGAGGGTGACTACCACTACGACGCGTCGGGTGTTCTCACAGAAGACGACGGAGAGGTGCTGTGGCGGGACGGTTGGTACGAGTTCCAGCCGCACACGGACGACCCCTACGCGGTTCACCTCTGGTACATGTCGATGCGCGACGAGGACCGAAACCGAGTCCGTCGGCTCCGCGACTGGGGAGAACAGGACTGGCGGCGGGTCGACCCGCGCGCGAAGACGAAACACGGCGACGGTCACGAGTACGCGTGGCTCGCCTACCTCGATGGGGAGTTCCCGGACTACCCGGACCGAATCCTCGAAGCGACGCGCGAGCACGTCGACGAGCGACTACGCCTGTTCGACGCCGAAGGGAACGAGCCGACGACCGTGGACGAAGACTACCTCAGGGACCGGAACCCGGCGTTCCACAAGGCGCTGCTCCAACTCACGATGGGAGCGCCACAGCCCGTCTACTACGGCGGCCTCGTGATGGCGCAGGTCCGGCACTTCGACGCACGCAGGGAGCGGCCGGGACTGCCGGCGGGCGTCGCCGCGCTCGTGGAGTCGGTGACGAAAGACGGAATCGAACTGACGCTGGTCAACACCGGAGCAAGGGAAGAGGAAGTCGTCGTCCAAGCGGGCGCGTACGGCGAACACCGATTTACTACGGTCGAGACCGACGGGGTGGAACGTGGTGTCGACGAAGGCGGAGCAGACGCCGATACGGCCGACGACGAAGGTACGGACGCGCTCCGAGTCCGACTCCCCGCCGGAAGCCGGATGTCGATTCGCGCGGACCTCGACCGCTTCGTCGATGACCCGAGTTACGACCACCCGTGGTCGGAGACGGAGCCGTAGGCGGTACACCGGCCGCGCCGCGTGGGGTTCGGAAGACGCGTACGAGGATTCGAAAACCGTAGATTCGTTCCCATCACGGGAACGACAGTATTCGTCGTGTGGAATCTCACTATTCGAAAGAGCGACTGAGAAGTCTCGAAACCGGTGATTAGCAATCGTGCCGTCTCACAACGGAAACTCCGAGACGAACGCTGTTCCCGTGTTGGGAATTATTAATCAGGAAGTATCCGGTGAGTCCGGGTCGAGAGCCGTCGGAGGCACTCATCAGATAGATATTACAGTCGTATTTCTGTAACGCAATCGGGCCGAGAAATTGGGTTGGGTTTTCGGATTTCAGCAACTACGAAAACAGAAGTGCCATATTCGTCGTCGATAGCCGTTCTTCTTGCTCATTAAGCGTTGTTCCCGTCAAGGGAACGCATTTTACGCGTTGACGAAGACCGCAGTCACGCGTGGTGAGAGAATTTATCAACGGGGGCGGACACTATGGCGCATGCCGACACGAGTCACTGTCTGGAACGAGAACGTCCACGAACGGGAGGAACCGGCCGTAGCAGAGCGGTATCCGAAGGGAATCCACGGAACCATCGCGGAGCATCTGGAGGGACCGGACCGCGAGGTGCGAACGGCGACGCTACAGGAACCCGAACACGGCTTAGACGAGGAGACGCTGAACGCGACGGACGTGTTGGTCTGGTGGTCCCACTGCGCCAACGACGAGGTGACAGACGCTGTCGCCGAGCGCGTCGTCGACCGCGTCCACGAGGGGATGGGCTTCATCCCGCTGCACTCGGGGAAGAACTCGAAGCCGTTCACGCGGCTGATGGGCACGACCTGCAACATCAAATACCGCCACGGCGGCGAGCGCGAACGCGTCTGGGTCGCGGACCCCGGCCATCCCATCGCCGACGGCCTCGACGAACAGTTCGTCATCCCGGCGACGGAGACCTACGGCGAGCCCTACGACATCCCGGAACCCGACAGAACCGTCTTCATCTCGTGGTTCGAGGGCGGCGACGTGTTCCGCTCGGGCGTCTGCTACCGCCGCGGCCGCGGGCGAATCTTCGCCTTCCGTCCGGGCCACGAGGAGTACCCCATCTTCCACCAGGACGAGGTCAAACAAGTCATCGACAACGCCGTCGAGTGGGCGGCCCCGACCGAGGGCGCGTCGGCGCGGTGGGGAAAGACCGACCCGCTCGAACCCGTCGGGGAATGAGGAAACTCGGGAGGATTAGGTAATCCACGTTCCCCTTTCGGGAACAGTTTCGACGCGTCACGGTTCGGCCTCGAAAGCCAGAGAAGTTCTCGCACGGCGGTGCCCGAAACGACCGTCTCTGAGATGGTTGTCCACCAGTCGTTTGTCCCCAGCGGTACTGCCTCGTTACCGCTGTAGGAAAGCGGACGTAACTGGTCCGACCCCCGATTTTATATCTCCATAGGTCGGATACTACCGGTATGGCCACGAGTGTACCAGAGGTTAGTACAGAGACTGACAGCGATATCCGGGTCGGCGTGCGAACCCGAACGCTCTCCGACCACCGACTCAAGTACATCCGACAACTGGGTGCAACCGACATCTTCGTCGACCACGCCGACACCGACGAGGAACCCGACGAATTCAACGACCGAGACGGCAGCGACACCGTCGCGGTCGGTCGCGACTCGATTCCTTCGACTGCCGAACTCAGAGCCGCACGGGAGCAGGTCGAGTCCCACGGCCTGCGACTCACGGGCATTCAATCGCTCCCGTACTCGCTCTACGGCGACATCATGTTCGGCCGAGAGGGCGAGGAGGAAGCCCTCGAACAGATAAAGACGCTTCTCCGCAACCTCGGCGAGGCAGATATCCCGATTCTCGGCTACCAGTGGAACCCGCGGGGCGTCGTGCCCATGCGGACCACGCCGGTCGAACTCCGCGGCGGTGCCGAAGGCACTGCGTTCGACCTCGACGAACTCGACGACCCCGACGAACTCGCGCCCGGACTCGACCGCGCTTACGAGGAAGAGGAGTTCTGGGCCAACTATGAGGCGTTTTTGGAAGAAGTGATTCCGGTCGCCGAGGAGGCGGGCGTTCGGATGGCGCTCCACCCTGTCGACCCGCCGGTGCTCGAATCGGTGGGCGGCATCCCGCGGTTGTTCCGCAACGTGGAGAACTTCGAGCGCGCGATGGAACACGTGCCGAGCGATAATCACGGCCTCAAACTCTGTCTCGGCTGCTTCTCTCAGATGGGAGAAGACGTTACGGAGGTCCTTCGTCGGTTCGCCGAACGCGACCAGATCGTGTTCATCCACTTCCGCGAC
Organism: Haloferax sp. Atlit-12N; assembly: GCF_003383095.1. Lineage (NCBI taxonomy): Archaea > Methanobacteriati > Methanobacteriota > Halobacteria > Halobacteriales > Haloferacaceae > Haloferax > Haloferax sp. Atlit-12N. The sequence continues at coordinate 317,462 of NZ_PSYW01000003.1, read as the reverse complement.
GTCGTCGGGACGGTTCCGAAGTTCAACGAGACGTTCGTCGACGAGGGGAACTTCAACACGGTCGAGGCCGTCGAAACACTCGACGAGGTCGGCTATCAGGGTGCCGTCATCCCCGACCACGTCCCGAAGATGGAAGGTGACGACGACTGGCGGCACCGAGCGCGTGGCTTCACCATCGGGTACCTCCGCGGCGTCGTCGACACCGTTCGGAACAGGCACTAACCGCCCTGCTAGCGACTATTCTCATAGAAGCGCTAAAAAAAACCGCCTCACGACACCACACAGTTCGGATTGAGAGAGTGTGGAATCCGAGCGGTATCCCACACGAACGGAAACCAGCGGTACTCGAGACGCAAGTCGCGTCAGTCGATGAGGCGGGCGATATCGTCGTCTAACTGCTGGTATATCTCCTCGGCTTCCGCCTCGTCTTCGGACGAAAGCGGGCGGATCGGCTCGCGGACGTCCCCACCGTGAAGACCCGCGAGTTCGAGTCCCTTTTTCACCGCCGGGACGCTGATGGCCCCGTCGAGGCTGTTGTTCTGTCCGGTCCGGTCGCGGAAGTTCTGGTAGGGCAAACAGATGTTCCGAAGCTCCCGGGCGCGCTCCCAGTTCTCCTCGGTGAGCGCGTCAAATAGTGCGAGGCCGACTTCCGGCCGGAAGTTGCTCACGCCCGCGGAAAACCCTTCGATGCCCTCGTTCCAGTAACTGACAGCATACGGTTCCGCGAGGCCGTTCACCCAGACCACGTCGTCCAAGCCAGCGCTGACTGCGGCACCGAGTTTGACGGGGTCTTTCAGCGCGTACTTGATACCGACGACGTTCTCGATTCGCGTGAGGTCCGCCAGGAACGAGACTGAGGGGTCGAACCCACGGACGTACGGTACGAACGGCGTCTCGGTCACGGACGCGAGTTCCTCGAAGTAGGACAGCAGGCCGCGCTCGTGGACGTACGTGTGGTCCGGCGGCATCACCATATGTCCGTCAACGCCGAGACGATCGTAGGCGTCGATGAGTTCTTGCGCCTCGGTCGTTGGACCGCCGACACCGGCGAGAGCACAGGCGTCCGAGGGTAACGCATCGATGCTCGTCTCGGTCGATTTGATCCGCTCGCCCTGAGTGAGCGAGTGATACTCGCTGATGTTCGCCGACGCGAGGAACGTACGCAGGCCGCTATCGTAAAGTGACCGCGCGTTTCCCTCGAGTTTCGAGTAGTCGACATCACCACGCTCGTCGAACGGTGTCAGGAGTCCGGCGGCGACACCCCGCAGTCGCTCCATAACCGCAGTTTCTGCTAACGGCATCAGTTCGGATGTGAGCGTAGCAGAGCATAAATCCACCGTCTAGTGAACGATTCGCACGGCATCGGGCGCTTGAACTCAAAAAATACCGGCTGTATGAACCGCTCAGTAGTTCCGGTAGATGGTCTTCGTGGCGGTGAAAAAGTCGAGGCCCGCATCGCCCTGCTCGCGGTACGTGTTCGTAGACGACTGCTTGTACCCCCCGAAGGGGACGTGGAGTTCGAGGCCGGTCGTTTTCTCATTGACTTTGGCGACGCCGGCCTCGATTCGGTCGAGGAACTCGTTCGCTTCGGTCAGGTCTTGCGTCACGATGCTCGCCGAGAGCCCGAACTCGACGTCGTTCGCCAGTTCGAGCGCGTCCTCGAAGTCGCTCGCCTCGATGACCGAGAGGACGGGACCGAATATCTCTTCCTGTGCGATTCGCATGTCGTTATCTACGTCCGAGAAGACCGCGGGACGCACGTAGTATCCGTCGTCATACTCGCCGTCGGCGAGTCGTTCGCCACCGGTTTCGAGCGTCGCGCCCTCGTCCACACCGATATCGATGTATTCCAGCGTCGAATCGAGTTCTCCCTGCGAGACGTGCGGTCCGACGTCTGGGTCGTCGAGACCCGGACCGACCACGATATCCTCGGCGTACTCCACCATCGCATCGACGAACTCGTCGTAGACGTCCTCGTGGACGATGGCGCGGGAGGCGGCGGTACAGGACTGTCCGGTCGTCCCGAACGCGCCGACGCCGAGGATTTCGACCGCCTCGACGATGTCGGCGCTCGGCATGACGACGGTCGGGTTCTTCCCGCCCATCTCGCATTGAACGCGTTTGAGCCCCTCAGAGGCGGCTTGCGCGACGCTGGTCCCGACCGACGTACTCCCGGTGAACGAGACCGCGTCGATCTCCGAGTGCGTGGTCAGCGGAGCGCCGAGTTCGCTTCCCGGCCCGGTGACGAAGTTCACGACGCCGTCCGGAAGCCCGGCCTCGGCGAGACACTCGACGAGTATCCGCGTGGAGTTAGGTGCTTCCGACGCGGGTTTGGCGACGACGGTGTTGCCGGCGGCGAGCGCCGGGGCGAGCTTCCACGCCGGAATCGCAATCGGGTAGTTCCACGGCGTGATGATGCTGACGGTGCCGAGCGGTTCTCGCTTGGTAGATAACTCCTTGTTTCGCCCGCTCGGAGATTTGACCACGCCGCCGAGGTCGAGCGATTTCTGCGCGTAGTACGCGAAGATGTCGATAGCGCGCTGTACCTCACCGGCCGCCTCGGACCGGGCTTTCCCCTCCTCACGAACGAGCATCTCGGTCGCCTCCTCCTTCCGCGATGCGAGTTCCTGAGAAGCACGATTCAGGATCGCGCCGCGCTCCGGACCGGGTCGATTCGCCCACTCGTGCTGTGCAGCGATGGCCGCCTCGATTGCATCTTCGGCGTCCGCGGCGGTCGAGCGCTGAAATCGAGCGACGACATCGGTAGTGTCCGCGGGGTTCACTACCTCGAACGTGTCGCCGGATTCAGCGTCGACCCACTCTCCATTGACGAAGTTGCCAAAGGCTTGTTCCATGGCGGCCGCTAGTTCGCCAGCCCCGATTACCAATGTTTTGGTGGACCGGCCGTGAGCCCCGTTTTCGTCGAGCGAACCGCCCATCGGCCGACCGGGGTTGAATCAGTCGCGCGGGGACGACCGAGCCCCCAAACACGGACTGGGGCGCGAGGGTGACTCACCGCTCGAGCGGCAACAGACGGGTCTTCAAGAGTATCGGGAGTTAACCTCGATGACGTTGGCCGACTGCGCGACCTGCTCGTAAAGCTCGTCGCGCATCCGTTTGTCGGTCATTCGCTTCGAGGGTCCGGAGATACTCAGCGCGCCCATGACCTCACCGTCGGGGGCGGACACGACCATGCCGATACACCGAACGCCGCGGATGTTCTCCTCGTCGTCGATCGAATACCCTCGTTCCCGGGTCTCTTCGAGGTCCGCTCTGAGCGCATCCGGGTCGGTTATCGTTCGGTCGGTCTCCTTGGTTAACTCGTGTCGCTCGATGATCTCGTCGCGGCGTTCCGACGGCATCTCGGCGAGGATGGCCTTTCCGAGAGAGGTGGAATGCATTGGCATTCGGTTGCCAACCTTCGACGCGGTTTCGACGGCGACGTTTCCCCGCACCTTTGCAAGATACACGACGCGACCCTGCTCTTCGGTCCCGAAGTGGACGACCTCGCCGGTGGCTTCAGCGAGTTGCGCGAGTTCTTCCTTGACGATGGTGTGGTCCGCGGTGTAGTTTTTCACTTCCTCAGCGATCTGGAGGAACCGAAGGCTCAGCCGGTACGTGTGGTCGTCTTTTACGACGAACCCCTCGCTTCGAAGCGTCGCCAGATGCCCGTGAACGGCGCTCTTGGCGAAGTCGAGTTCGTCGGCGATTTCTGTCACGCCGGCACCCTCGGTCTCGCGGAGAACGCCGATAATACGACACGCATTTTCCAATGTCCCGATTGTTCTTGAGCTGCTACGCCCCATACTGACAGCGTTCACCGTCGAGCATCATAACAGTTGTTCTTCAAGAAAGAACGGATAGAGAGGCGAACAGACCGTTCTCAGTGGAACCGATGAGCAGCGGCGCGGATGAGGAGACACGATATGATTTGCCAGTAGAACTGTGGATTGTCGGCGAAAACCGTTCGCGAGAAAAGAATTAGCTGTTTCAAGCGTTCTACGCTCATATTTCGGTGTCCACTCACAGGAGAGAAGCGGAATCTCGATAGAGACTCGATGGAAATTACAAAAATACGTTTGTAATTGAAGACTCTCCTTTATCAGTCACTCCTATGCGAAAGAGAGCCACGATAGACATTCACACGCATTTATCAGTCGGCTCTGGGGTTTTGTTCGCCAAGAAAGAACACTAGTAGAAGACCAGTAGATCCACTCATAGTGGAACACAGCAAACCGCCGGTGAATCACAAATCGAGATCGTCCAAAGGACCAGATTCAGAGGGCGCAGGTTCGGACGAGTACCGCCAAGCAGCATCGGGCTGCGGGACTGCCGTTTCGGACGCACGTGCGAAAACAAATTATATGCAATAAAATCGTAGTTTTATCGAGATACCAAATTTTAATACCCTACAATATCATCATTTATCCGTATGATACCAGATGGCAAGCTGTCCCGCCGCAAACTGCTAAGTCTAACAAGCGCTGCAGGTGTGACAGCCATCGGGGGTTGTCTCGGTGGTGGGAGCTCGGGGAACAGCGGGAACGGAGGTAGTTCAGGCAACGGCGGGAGCGGATCGACGCCGGGGCCGGCGGGGACACTCGGCGACTGGAGTCTCGACATCAACGCGCCCAGTCCGGTTGTGGAGCGAATCACCGGCGAGGAGTGGGCACCGCCGGAGTACGACGAAAACGAGGTAGCGTCCGGTATCGAGCGGATGAACCTCGGTTCGATGAAGAACGACCCGGCCACGGAGTGGTTCTCGGACAAGTTCACAGAACAGGTTGGTATCGAGACGACGCCGGTAACGGTACCGTCGACGAACGCCGTGTCGAAGATGCGGACGCTGCTTTCAGCCGGTTCGAAGAACCCGGTCCTCATGCAGATCTCGCAGGAGTTCTTCATGGACTTCGTCGCGGAAGGATGGCTAGAGCCGGTCGACGAGCTGTGGGACGATAGTGCGTACGGCCTGTTCCCGCCTTACTTCAAGGACCAGCTGACCACGGGTATCGACCCGTCGCTCGAAGGCGAACACACCTACATCGGCGTCGCGCTGAGCGAGGCACACTGGTTCAACTACAGTCCGAAAGTGCTCAAGGAGCTCGGGTTCGAGGGAGACTTTTTGGAGGAGTCGACCTGGGAAGACGTCCGAGAGGTCTGCGAAGAGGCGAGTTCGCACAGTGAGGATTACTTCGGCTTCGCGTGGTGGGGGAAGGGCAACCGCTACCCCATCTACCCGTGGCTCCTGATGACGTGGTCGCGAGGAGGAAGCTTCGTGCAGGGCGACGGAACGGTCGTCGTGAACTCCGACGAGGCGGTCGCAGCCCTCGAGTGGCAGCGCACGCTCATCGACGAGGAACTGGTCCCCAACGTGGCCCAGTACGGGGAGGGCGGACTCGCCGACCTCTTCCTCAGCGGGAAGCTCGCGGGCTACGTCGGCAAGCCGGGGATGATGCAACTCGCCTACGAGGAGTGGGGCGACGACACCGACAAGTACGACGTCGCACTGCCCCCGAAATCCGCCGGGAACGAGCGAGTCAGCTACATGAACACCGACTTCCTTGCGGTCAATCGTGCCGCACCCCCGGAGGCGAAGCGAGCCGCAATGGTGTACATGGACGGCTCTCGGAGCGCGGTTGCGAGCGCCCAAGAGTACGACATGGAAGGGAACTACCCGGCGAACAAAGAGGCGTGGAACACCGAGGTTCTGGCCGACGCACGTCACGGCGAAAAGGCCCGGCGGAACGCCGAAATCGCCAAGGTCGAGCTGTGGCCGAAGCAGATTCAGACGTACGACGCGCTGATCAGTCAACTCCAGAGCGTCTGGCTCCAGGACAAGACCGCCCAAGCGGCCCTGGACGAAGCCCAGTCGAAGATCGACGGAATCTTGGAGCAAAACTAAGGAATGTTAGCCGAAGACGAGACCCAGTCGTAGCTCACTAACCGAGGACGTGAACTGCCGCGTCTGCCCCAACATCACGGACCCGCGTAGTCAGTCATGATCAGCCACACGGTACGAACGTCGCGGTAACTCGTTCTCTTCGGTCTCGTCTTCTCCAGTTCGAAAACGGACAGCGACGGCGACAGTTACCAGCGAGGCTTGTTCGGAAGCCAGTCGGACCGGCCCACGGAGCTTTCGCCGGCGGCGTATTCGGCAGCCATCGAACTGACGTCGGAGTACGCCAACGGGTCCGTCTCCTCGTAGCGCTCCGCTAGTCGTTCGAGTTTCGACTCGTCGAGGTCGACGCCCAATCCGGGGTCGTCAGGAACCGGAATCGAACCGTCTTCGAACGTGAACGGCGTCGAAACGACATCGTCGACCATCCACGGATAGTGCGTGTCGGGGGCGTACTGCAGGTTCGACATGGCCGCCGCGACGTGCGTCATCGCCGCCATACTCACACCCAGATGTGAGTTCGAGTGCATCCCGACACTGAGGTCGAACGTCTCGGCGACATCGTCGAGACGGACGTTTCCGGTCAGACCGCTCCAGTAGTGATGGTCGCTCAAGATGACGTCCACCGCATCAGTCCGGACCGCCGGCGCAATCTGGTCGAAGTCGACCACGAACATGTTGGTCGCCACCGGCAGCGGGGTGTTACGCTTCAACCGGGCGTGGGCGTTCATCGTCGGGACCGGGTCTTCGAGGAACTGAACTCGGAGGTCCGAACGCTCGAGTTCGCGGGCGACGCGTGAGGCCGTCTCGACGCTCCACGCGCCGTTCGGGTCGATACGGAACGGAGTCTCCGAGCCGAACTCATCAGCTAACCGTTTCAACGTGCGAACCTCCTCGTCGGGCTCTAACACGCCGCCTTTCATCTTGAGGGTCGAAAAGCCGTGGCGGTCCACGAACGCCCGCGCCTCTTCGACCATCGTTTCCGGCGAATCGACAGCGTGGGGAGCGATATGCGACTCGTCGGGGGCCTCAGTTTCGTACTTGTAAAAGAGGTATCCGGAGTACTCGACTTCGTCGCGGACCTTCCCGCCGAGGAGATTGTACACCGGTTCGCCGACTTCCTTGCCGATGACGTCTAACAGCGCGGTGTCCAGCGCGCCGTAGGTCATGGGGTCCTGAAGCCGGAGTTCGAGCGGTTTCCGAGCGTGAGGGTTCATTCCCTCGACGAGACTTCGGGCGCGCTCAAGTGCGTCGATGATTTTCTGGTCGCCGTACGTCTCGCCAATCCCGACTTGTCCGTCAGCGGTCGTGAGTCGAATGATGGTCCGTGCGGCGACGTTCGTGTGTGCGCCCCAGGAGTTCCGAAGCGGGGGTTCGGTGTGTGCAACCGGGATGACTTCGAGGTCGGTGATACGTCGTTCGTTCGAAGGCGTGTCGCGTGTGGATGAGCTCATGTATCTGATCTTCTCGGTGTCTACCCGCGGAGTGGGTGTCCGCCTCAACGCGTAGTCGAGGTTGATGACCCGAACGCGGATAAACAGGATAGGAAGACCGATTACTTAGTTTTTGTTCGGGGTATCGCCGCTTGACGCAACTGTTACACGGGGTGCCGACTGAATGCCCGGTTCTACCCGAATATTTATGTTAGGTGCTGTTGCGGACTAGGTATGGATATTCGCGACATCCAGGCGTACGCAGTATCATCGCCGATCGATCCGCCGCAGGAACGCCAGTTCCACGGTGGAATGCGACGGCTCAACAAGCGAGACGTCGTCATCATCGTCGTCGACACCGCCGACGGGGAACGTGGCTTTGCGACGGCCGGGGCCAGTAGCTCGGCGATGCGGGAGTATTTCGAGGGAGATTCACAGGGGACGTTCGCCGACGTGGTGAACGAGAGCATCGCCGACCAACTCATCGGCGAGACCGTCGAAGAACCGGCCGACGTGCAATCGCTCGTTCGGGAACTGCCGCTTCCGGAGCGGGCGAAGACCGAAGCGGCCTCGGCGCTAGACGTCGCGCTCCACGATATTCGTGGCAAGGAACTCGGCGCGCCGGTGTACGAGCTACTCGCGGACCAGTACGACGACCACGACGGCGCCGCGCCGACAGACATCCCGCTTTACGCGAGCGCCGGGATGTACATGGAACCGGAGGGGTACGTCCAGCAGGCGAAGACGATTGAGGAACTCGGGTTCTTCGGCTACAAATACCGGCCCGGAATCGGCCCCGACGAGGACCGGCGGACGGTCTCGCTCCTCGCCGACGCCCTCGACGACACCGAGATAATGCTCGACGTGCACACGTGGTGGAAACTCGAAGACGGGTACGACGAGGAGACGGTTCGGGACCTCGTGAAGCACGCCGGAACACAGGGTGCGTACTGGGTCGAAGAGCCGCTTGAGCCGGAAGACTACGAGGGATACGTCGAGATGGCGAAGCAAGGGGTTCCGCTCGCCGGCGGCGAGAGCGAATCCACGGATGGACTGGTGAAACTCGGAGAGACCGGTGCAGTCGACTTCCTCCAAGGCGACGTCCGGCACCACAGAGGTTTCAGCGGCTGTCAAGCGGCTATCGAACTCAGTCGAGGCCGGGAGATGGAGTTCGTCCCGCACAATTTCGGAACGTGGTTCGGACTGATTGCAAACGCGCACTTGGTCGCGTCGGCACCCGAGGTGCGACTGCTCGAATATCCGGTCTTCGAGAACGACCCCGTGCTGTCTGCCGATCACGACCCTGGAATGTACCAAAACGACGTCGCGTTCGACATCATCGAAGGACAACCCGATATCGAAGACGGGCAACTCTCGCTGTCGGACGACCCCGGCCTCGGAATCGAGATAGACTTGGATGTCGTCGAGAAATACCCCTTCCAAGACGGTCCGTGGACCGAGTTCCACTACCACGACGAGGACGAGGCGATCCCAGAATAAGAATCGACGAGCGCTTCGAGCGACGCTGACGCGGCGTCGCAACCTCGGTTTCTCGACACCGGTGCAGACAGTGTGTGTTGGTCTCGAACCTGTCCGATGATGAATTGTTAACAAAAGATATAATAGGGAACGGTAGTGATTAGCACGCAGATGGCTTCGAGAAGTACTACTAAAGACATCCGTGAAGGGTTCGGCCTCTTCAGCGGGGACGAAACAGGAGACGTTGGACCGATACGGGAGTGGATCAACGACAAGTTCATGTTTGTCGTTCTCACGCCTCCGCTCGCGCTGCTCGGGGCGATCGTGCTCCTCCCGACGAGTTACCTGGTGTGGACCAGTACTCACATCACTAACCAGTATCGTCCGGACGAGTTCATCGGATTAGAGAACTTCATTCAGGTGTTCCAAGATCCGATGTTCTACTTATCTCTGCAACATTCGGTCATGTACGTGTTGGGGTCCGTGACGGTCGCGTTCCTCCTCGGACTGACCGCCGCACTCGCCATCAACCAAGTGATGTCGAAGCGGGTCCGAAGTACGTTTACCGTACTCATCCTGCTCGCATGGGCCGTTCCCCTCGTCGTGACAGGGCTCATCTGGCGGTTCATGCTACACGCGGACTACGGTATCGTGAACGGCATCTTCATGGAATTGGGGCTTATCTCCGAGAATCTCGGGTTCATTACCGACCCGACGCTGGCGTTCATCTCAATCATCGTAGTCGACGCCTGGGCACGCGCACCGTTCGCGTCGATTCTCCTCTTGGCGGGGCTCCAAACGATACCCGAAGACCTCTACGAAGCGGCGAAGGTCGACGGTGCGAACTTCCTGCAGCAGTTCCGGGACATCACGCTTCCGCACCTCAAGCCGCAGGCGGCGATTGCCCTGCTCATCATGTCTATGTTCGCGTTCCGCACGTTCTCCATCGTCTTCGCGATGACCGGTGGGGGGCCCGCGAACTCGACTCGCGTGCTCGCGACGTACATCTACAGCGTCGGAATTACGCAGTCCCGACTCGGCTACGCGTCAGCCCTCTCGATAATCATGATTATCATCACGCTGATATTCGTGAGTATCTACGTCCTGCAAGTCCAAGAGGACGCCCTCGAAACAGCATAACCAACAATGTCAATGAAAGAGTCACTTACAAGTTCGAACCGCCAATACGAGATCATCCAACAGATCGGTCGGTTCATAACGGGGAAGTACGCCGTGACGGCGGTGCTCTCGGCCCTCGTCCTGTATTTCACGTTCCCGGTCTACTGGACCTTCGTCTCCAGTATCAAGACGATGGGCGGAATTCACGCGTTCCCGCCGAACTTCATCCCCGTAGAGATCATAGACCCGATCTGGAAGAACTACACCGACCTATGGTTCCAGCGGGCGTTCAACATGTTCACGCTCAACAGCCTCGTCGTCGCGATTGTGACGACGGTGCTGGTGGTGACCTTCGGGACGCTCGCAGGGTACGGGTTTTCGAGATTCCGCTTCCCGTACGACGACTACGTGTTCATCGGTATCCTCGGCGCTCGTCTGCTCCCGCCGATCGGCATGCTCGTCCCGTTCTACCGACTGTTCAGCATCGGTGAGCTCATCGACACCCGAATCGCGCTCATCATGGTCTACACCTACATGAACCTGCCACTCGTCGTGTGGCTGATGCGGAACTACTTCGTCTCGATTCCGGCGGACCTAGACGAGGCCGCGTACATCGACGGAGCGACTCGGTTCCAGACGTTCAAGGACATCATCCTGCCGCTGGCGAAACCGGGCGTCGCCGCCTGCGCGATTCTCACGTTCCTGTTCTCGTGGCGTGAGTTCCTGTTCGCGTTCGTCCTGACGTTCACCGAGGCCTCGAAGACGATTCCCGTGGGGGCGATGATGATGCTCGAAGACGTGGTCATCCTCTGGAACTACCTCGCGGCTGCGGGCTTCATCGCGATGCTCCCCGCGCTGCTGTTCGTCATCCTGTTCCAGCGGCACATCGTCAGCGGACTCACGGCCGGTGCAATTAAAGGATAGATACGAGAACAAACAACGCAAGCCAGACAAGCACACGCATACACACCCACAACAATGAGTAAAACAGACACGCTAGAAGTCGACCAGACGAATGAGAGCATCAACCGCAGTGAGACGTTCCTGAAGATAGACGGCCTGACGAAGGTGTACGACGACGGCGGAAGCGGTGTCGTTGCCGTCGACGACATGAACATCGACATCAAAGAGGGCGAGTTCATCGTCTTCGTCGGACCGTCTGGCTGCGGGAAGTCGACGACGCTCCGTTCCGTGGCCGGCCTCGAAGAGATCACCGAAGGACAGATCGTCATAAACGGCGAGAACGTGGAGGGCCAACCACCGCGTCAGCGTGACATCGCGATGGTGTTCCAGTCGTACGCACTGTACCCGCACATGACCGTGCGCGAGAACATGGAATACCCACTGAAAGTTCGTGGCGTCCCCAAAGAAGAGCGTGAACGGCGAGTCGAAGAGAGCGCCGCCCTGCTCGAGATTCCAGAGCTCCTCGACCGCCAGCCGAAAGACCTCTCCGGTGGGCAGCAACAGCGCGTCGCGCTCGGGCGGGCAATCGTCCGCGAGCCTCGCGTCTTCCTGTTCGACGAGCCGCTGTCGAATCTCGACGCGAAGCTCCGCGTCCAGATGCGGACGGAGCTCAACAAGCTTCACAACAAGATCGGCAAAACGTCGATTTACGTGACCCACGACCAAGCCGAAGCGATGACCCTGAGCGACCGCGTCGTCGTCATGAACGACGGGGAGGTCCAACAAATCGCACCGCCGCAGCAGGTGTACGACCAGCCGGCGAACGAGTTCGTAGGCGGGTTCATGGGGAGTCCATCGATGAACTTCTTCGATGCGACGGTCAACACCGAAACCGAGGAGATAACCACGGACGCGTTTACGATTCCGCTTCCGGAGTGGATGCAAGAAGAACTCGACCGGACGGGCGAATTCGATGCACGCTTTGGCGTCCGACCCGAAGACATCACCGTCGATAGGCAGAAAGCCGGCGAGACCGATACGAGTCACACGACCGTGGATGTCGTCGTCGTCGAGGAGATGGGATCGAATTTCTTCCTGACCGTGGAAAACAACAACGTCGAGTACAAGGCCATCGTCGAGCCAGACGCCAACATCGAGCGCGGCGATGCGTTGCACCTTGACTTCAATCTCGATAAGTGTCACTTGTTCGATGCGGCGACGGGAGATACGCTCGTCTACGAGATACAGCGGTAAGTCGCCACCCTTCCAGCCGTCTATTTTCACGTTTGCGTTCCTCTCGGAGCGACCGGTAACGGCCGCACGAACCAACCATAGGTCGTGTACCGAGAAGGCCACGGGTCACAGCCCATACCCAGCAAGGGAACGCGAACTTGGTAGTCGCTCACCGAGCGGGAACAGCGGCGTCAAAACCGCTGAATTCGGGGGTCACGCGACAAAGAGAGCGAGACGTGCTTCGTCTGAGCGGGATATCGTTCCCCCAAGAGGAATCGTTCTTCGGTCGAGTGTAACTGTAGACCGGATAGGGGCGTTTCCAAGAGCAATGATTACACTACTACAGGTGTAATTCACGAGAGAAGATGTTGAGAGCTATGGACAACATAAATTCAAACTCTGGTTTAGAGAATTAAATAGTAATAGACGATATTGTAAGGGGGAAACGGCTTCGCTAGTTCCCGTCTCGGGAACGCAACGCGGTTCGAGGAGTAAGAGCAATGAGAGTCAACGTCAGATGCCGTTCACCGCCGCAGAACGAAAATCACTCCACTGTTTCGGGACGGGCAGTAGCCTCGTCGCTATGGAAATTCTTCGGTGCGGTCCACCCCGGAACCGAGCGTCGTGAATTGAGAAAGTGTCAGATTCAAATTTATATTTGGAATATGATATTTTCTAAACTGATGCGGAGAACTACGACGTACTCGCGGTCGGGTTCCACCGTGAGGCGACGGCGCGCACCACCCACCCGCCGACTCGCCCACAGCCCAGACCGAACAGGGAGGCGAGACAGAGAACGGCTCCGGCGGCGAATGCGAAGAACGCGACTCTGGACAGCGGCCACGCCGCCGTCGTTCCCGTCGTCACCGCGAATATGACCAGTTCTAGAACGCCGCCGAGAAAGCCGGCGCGAAGTCCGGCGGCGTCCGGGTCCGTCGAGCGGACCGCGGCGACAGCCCCCGCGATGAACGCGCCGAATATCATCATGCCGGCACCGACGGTCGACTCCGATTCTGGGAGCCAGTTGACAACCGTGATGACGGGGAGCGAGACAATCACACCGATGAGCGCAGCGTTCCATGCTGGGGAGAAGGGCCTGAAGCGGGGAGTCGAGACCATCGTCTCGTATGTAAGATGGCTAAGATTTCATATAGCTTGGCAGGGTTGGATTTCGAGGGGAGGAGGTTCGAATCCGATTCCGAGTCGCTCGTGTGCCGACTCGTAGACAGCGAACCTACCGAGTCAACGGACCCCAGACGATATTATCTGAAATAGTGTATGAAAGTGGTTTCTAAATTTTTCTTATGTGTGTTGGTGATGTTGTCAGCCCCGACGTAAGAGATACTACCATCCCCGAAGAACGTGTTCTATGGCAGACAGTACAGAAGTCGACGAGCTGGTTGTCACGGAGCTTTCCGACACGAACTCGACGGCGGTCGAAGCCGGCCGCACGGAGTCGGTCGACCTAAGCGACGTGTCGGTCACGCGAGCGACGAAGGAACCGGAGTGGGGGACCGACGGCGACCGCGGGGGCGCGGAGCCAGACTACTGTCAGAACGCCCACGACATCTACGTCGTCTCCGGGACGCTCGGTCTCGAACTGGACGACGGGACGCGGACGGAGATTACCGCCGGCTGCGCCGCGACTATCCCGCCGGGACACAGCGGCTGGACGGTCGGAGACGAGCGACTCGTCTATCTGGAGTTCGACCCGAGCGAATAACCGTGACTACCATACCGTCGGTCCGCGTAACGGTCCGACGAGATGTCCCGATTCGTGGCGGCCGCGTGCCAGCTAGACTCGCGAGACGACAAGGCGGCGAACGTGGAGCGGGCGCTCGGCCTCCTCGACGAGGCCGCGGCCGACGGCGCTGACTTCGTGGCGTTCCCGGAGATGACGACCTTCATCGGCCCGGAAGAGCGGTTCGCCGAGGTCGCGGAGTCGCTCGACGGACCCACAATACAGCGCTTTTCGGAGAAGGCCCGCGAGCACGGCGTCTTCGTCCACACGGGGAGCTTCTTCGAGCGGATTCCGGACAGCGACCGAGTGTACAACACGTCTGCGCTCATCGGCCCGGGCGGCGAGGTGCTCGACACCTACCGGAAGGTCCACCTGTTCGACATCGAACTCGACGGGAGCGTCGAACACCGGGAATCGGACTACGTCGCCCCCGGCGACCGAACGGTGACGGTCGACACCGACCTCGCGACGTTCGGCCTCTCTATCTGTTACGACCTCCGGTTCCCGGGGCTCTACCGGACGATGGCGCAGTCCGGCGCGAACGTCCTTCTCGTCCCCGCGGCGTTCACGATGCACACCGGAAAAGACCACTGGGAGCCGCTGATTCGCGCCCGCGCAATCGAGAATCAGGCGTACGTCATCGCGCCCGGGCAAATCGGCGACAAGCCGTCGTGGGTCGAGACCTACGGCCGCACGCTCGTCGTCGACCCGTGGGGGAACGTGATTTCGAAGGCGCGGGACCGCGAGGAAGTCGTCACGGCGACTATCGACCTGTCGCACCTGGACGATATCCGCCGCGATATGCAGACGCTCCAGCACGCGCGTCCGGACGTGTACGAGCGGTCGGACGAGGTGAGTAGGGGAAGCGAATGAGCGACGCGGTGACGATTCGTGACACCAGTCGAGATAGCTCCGTCGAGAACTCCGTTCCTGTGAGGTCAGTCAATCAAATCTTCCGGTGCAACAGCGCCGTGATCGAGCAATTCCCCGTCGAAGGTAACCATGGTCGCATCAACGTCGTTCGCTAATGCGAGAAGCACACAATCTATCGTATAGAGCAGATTGTCTCGCTGTAATTCATACGCCGCAATCTGGTCGCTGATTTCGGGCGCGTAGATGTCCACGCGACCGTAGATATCCGACAACACCGACTCGACGCGGGACTGCTCAACGCGCTTCTTCTTCGTCATTACTGACCGAATTTCCATGAGATTCAGAATGGAGGTACAGAATCGTGGTTTTCGTTGAGTAACTGTGTCGCAATCTCACCACGACCCGGTTTATCAGTCAAGCTAGCAATAAAGACATTTGTATCGACGAAGACTTTCATCCTCGGCTTCGTTCGTCACGTACCGCTTCAACGGAATCAACTTCAACATCTGCAAGTCGGCCTGAAAGTAGATCACCGAGTCGAACCTGAGGCTCGTCATCTTCGGGTGATTCGTCGGTCCAATTCGGCGGCGTTGCGTAGCTACCCATTGCCGGTAATTGCAGACGTGCCTGTAAATCGCTTTCTCTATTCAGAATTTCAACACCGCCAAATGCACTAAGGCGGGTGGCGGTTTGCTGAACACCCTCTGCCTGGGTTACACAATTCTATCCGGTCCTAATGAGTTCGACAGCGCCGTCGGGCCGAATACAGACGCCCGGCTCGATTAGCTCCCACCGAGGACGCGCTTGAACAGCGTGAACGTGAGCAGGGTGAAGAACAGCCCGTTCAACATCCCCTGACTCGCTGCGAGCACGCGCGCCGCCGGCCCGAGCGGGTTGATATCGCCATATCCGACCGTGCTGAAGCTGATGTAGCTGTAGTAGACGTTGTCGAAGAGCACCTCCATCGTCGTCTTGTCGACTGCGGCGGGGTCGAAGACGCTCCCCGCCTGCGTCAGAAACGGCCCGCCAAGGGCGTAACACAGCCCGAACAGCGCCGGGAGGAGGAACGTGAACGCCGCGATTCGCGGGAGGCGGTTGCCGTAGCCGCAGGTGACCTGCATGAGCGTGTTCAGCCCCACGCTGGCGACCTTCTTTCCGCGGGCCCACGTGTTCAGCGAGTACTCGTTGAAGATGATGTCGAAGTTCTTCTGGCGGTTGTAGTAGTAGCGCTTGAACTCGAACTCGCGGCTCGCGGGGGTGTCGCCGACGGCGTTGGCGCTGTCCTGTGCCTTCCGGTACGTTTCTTCGATGATATCGGGCGTCAGTTCGACGGCGAACTGACCGGTCGCGCCGTTGCCGACGAAGTCGTGGATAGTCCAGTCGTTGCGTTCGAGATAGCCGTGGTGGTCGCTGAAGTCGAAGCGGTCGAACTCGGTGAGACAGAAGCGGAAGTGGTCAAGAAGTTGGTGTTCGTTGCCGTCGCCCTCCAGCGTCAGGTCGCCGATGGTCGCTCGGGTGAGGTCGTACGGCGTCGGCTCGCCGGAGCCCTGCGAAATCGTGCCGCCGGAGAGCGTCGCGTCGGTGAAGTCGAGGTAGGTGTCGCGGTCACCGACGAGCACGCGGAAGCGCGCCGTCTCGAAGTCCGACTGCCGGAAGTCCGCCCGGTCGTGGAACGTCGTCTCCCAGAAGGACGCGCTCGTGAAGTTCGCGGCCTCGAACTCCGCGCCGGCCTCGAAGGTCGCCTCGTTGAACGAGGCGTTGGCTTCGAGGTGTTGCAGTTCGCCCTCGAAGAACGTCCCGCGGAAGGACGCGAGGCCGTGGAACGTGGCGGTCTTGAAGCTCACGTCCTCCTCGAACCGCGCCTCGCCGAACCGAGCGTTAGCTTCGAACTCGACCCCCTCGAACGAGGCGTCGGAGCCGAACGTCGCTTCCTCGGCGACGACGGCGTCGCGGAACTCACTCTCGTCGAAGTTCGCTTGCCCGCCGAACGACGAAAGAGAGAGGTCGAACGCGCCGTCGACGCGGAGGCGGTAGCAGTCGGTGCGGGCGGTGAACGTCGCGCGGTCGAAGTTGACCGCGCCCTTGAACACGGCGTCCTTGAAGTCCGAATAGCGGAATCGCGCGAGTTTGTAGTCCGCTTCGCCCTCGAACGTCGCGCCCTCGAACGTCACGTCGTCGTGGGTCGTCCGACTCCCGCCGTTGAACTCGACGCCGCGGAACTCGGCCAACTGCATAAACCGGGCGTCGGCGAAGCTCGCGTCGTCGTCGAACCGCGCCTCGTCGAAGTCTGCCATCTCGTCGAAGCGGACGCCGTCGAACCGCGCGTCGCCCTCGAACTCGACGTGTTCGAAGTCCGAACCCGCGGAGAACCGCGCCCCCTCGAACGTCACGTAGTCGAAGATGGCCTGTCTGAAACTCGCGTCGTCGCGGAACGTCGCGTTCGCGAAGGTGATGTTGTCGTCGAGGACGTGGCTGCTCCCGCTGGTCTCGACGTTGCGGAAGCGTGCCGTGCCGTGGAACGTCGCGTCTGCGAAACTGGTGTCGCCCTGGAACACCGTCTCGTCGCAGCGGACCTCGCCGCGGAAGGTCGCCTCGGAGAAGCGAACGTCCTGTTCGAACGTCGCCTCGTTGGCCGTCACCGCGCCGGTCACGGTGACCTCCCGGGCGTCCACGTCGCCGGTGACGACCGCCTCGTCGAGTTTGAGGCGGTCGACCGTCGCCTCGCGGAGAATCAACCCCTGGTCGAGGCGGCCGTGGGTGAGGTCTAACCCGTCGATGTCGGCGT